>NZ_NPJK01000008.1:0-1566 GCF_002251285.1 Prevotella sp. P5-64 | reverse complement strand
TTATTTACAAACTTTATGTCACAGTTTCGCATCGGAGTATATTCTTTTTTTCGTGGTAAAGTTAGTAAATATTTATAAATCAAGCATATACAAAGCTGTTTTTCTAATGGCGGTCATTAGAAAATGACAAGAAACTTTTTCTAATGACCGATTTGGGTTAAAGGATACTATAGTTATGGAGATTACCAAGGACAAAATTACAGAAATTTTCTGTATTATCGATGAGTTTTGTCAAGAATATGATAAAGAAATTGCACGCATGTCCATTTGTGAGCCGGACGGGCGTAAGCACCGCAATCGTACATGGACTATGAGTCGCTCGGAAATTATGACAATACTCATCTGTTTTCATTTCAACACTTTCCGCAACTTTAAGCATTATTACCTCTTCTATGTCAAGATGCACTTGTGCGACTTGTTCCCCAAGCAGCTCTCATATAATCGCTTTGTTGAACTCGAATCAAGAGTCTCGGTTGAAATGATGCTGTTCCTTCAACTGTTTTGCTTTGGTAGATGCACGGGTATAAGTTTCATTGACAGCACATGCATTCCCGTATGCCACAACAAGCGCATAACAAGGAACAAGGTATTCCGTGGTTATGCAGAAAGAGGTAAGAGTACCATGGGATGGTATTTCGGTTTCAAGTTGCACCTGATATGTAATGAGAGAGGTGAACTGCTTAACTTTATGCTTACGAAAGCGAATGTTGACGATAGAAATATAGATGTGTTTAACAGATTGAGTGATAATGTGTTCGGAAAATTATTCGCAGACAAAGGATATATTTCACAGGGCTTGTTTGAGAGATTGTTTAACCCAAATCGGTCATTAGGATTTCTCTGTGTCGTACGGCAAAGAGAAATCCTTTAATTTTTCCCATATAGATAAGAATGATTGTCGTGTTTTTAGTGATCTAGCCAAATATAGGATGTGCTTGTCTTTTGTTTTTCCCAGATAGGCTGGCGTCGATATCAACTCGTATCGGATAGTCTTCAGAAATTTCTTCTTGTTGGAATTGATCAGCGCATGTCTGAACAACGACATAAAGTTATATGCCATAACAATGAAATTCCCACATGCCTCTGTTGCCCAGAAGTTATTTGTGACAAAGTCATCGATGGAGAAATCATTCTTCAATTCTTTTATCCTATTCTCAGAATCCGCTCTTCCGCGATATGAGTCATATACAATCTTGGCCGGCAGGTCAAGGTCTGTTACAAAGCAGCTGTATCGGTATTTTCCGAAATCCTGCTCATCCTCAAAAAGCTCCAGTTGCTTGATTTGCTTTCCTGCAGCTTTGGGGCGCTTGTCTATTTCTTGCCTGACCATCACAATGCGTCTAGGCTTCTCCCAACCGTTTGCCTGATAGATGGTTTCGGATATTTCCAATCCGTCTGTTAGCTCTATCCATTTGCGTTCATGGGTGAGACTGTACTTTATACGATTGTTGAAACGGCAGGCAATGATATAGTGTAACCCTTTCATTTCCAGATAGTCAAGTATTTCCTTCGCAAAGAAACCGCTATCCATGCGGACCAGCCCGACACGTTTGCCCTCAAGTTTTG
>NZ_NPJK01000078.1:0-235 GCF_002251285.1 Prevotella sp. P5-64 | reverse complement strand
AATGCTACTCTCAATTATGGGGGATTAGCTCAGCTGGCTAGAGCACCTGCTTTGCAAGCAGGGGGTCAACGGTTCGAATCCGTTATTCTCCACTCCGGGGCATGTCCCCGAAAAGATCTTTGACATATTGACACAAGCAAGACTGTAGAACAGAAGTTCAAGACTTCTAACAACAAACAGAAAGCTGAAAGTATGAGCGAAAGACAGGCGAATATATTTATTTGTCCTATCTACG
>NZ_NPJK01000077.1:0-540 GCF_002251285.1 Prevotella sp. P5-64 | reverse complement strand
AGCTGTTTTTGTACCGGCGACTGCCGGACTTTTTTTACCGCCAAAGGCGGACTTTTTGTTTTTGCGGCTTTTCAGCCTGCCGACAGGCAGGCGCGGATGAGGGTGGCGGCGAATGGCCGAGAGCGTGCTCTCGACGACATTGCCGACACCCACAAACGCAAAGGGCGCAGCCCTGAAAAACCGCAAATCTTTTTGTATCTATATCAAGCTGATTATGCATACTACAACCGCCAGCAACACTTTTTTCTTGTCATTTAGACTGACTATGTCTATAATTATACGTACCCTTACGGCCGTATATGCAAAAAGATATAACAAAACGGAGTGAAATGATAGTTTGATGACCAAAGAACATGTAACAGATCATTTGTTTTCTATGGCAGCAAACGAAATGAGGATGGGGATGGTTGCCATAAGGATGAGATAGATACAAAAAGCCGTAGAGTCTTCTGAAGGCTTCGCCTTTGTGGCTATGGCGCCGCCGACAGTCGGAAAACAAGTTTTCCTTCGTGTCACCACCGCCACAACCACAGTCATGCG
>NZ_NPJK01000076.1:0-175877 GCF_002251285.1 Prevotella sp. P5-64 | reverse complement strand
AACTTCATTTGGACTTTACAATTCTGCATTTTGCCATCCATATTGTTTGGAGGGCAAATGTAATATGCACCTGTCGGAAATCTGGCATAGCAAGAAAAACGACTGTCGCTTATCCCGAACTCAGGTTATATGGGAAAAATTAAAGGATTTCTCTTTGCCGTACGACACAGAGAAATCCTAATGACCGATTTGGGTTTATGTATTTATTGTAAGTCTTATTTGTCACCGCAACATTTGTCTTGTTCTTTCCTTTTCCTGTAACTGTTGATTTATCCGCAGCCTCAGCATACGGAGGGTTAATGTACACGACAAGTTTACGACGCCTTTCAGGGTCGTTGATAATGTCTTGTAATGACTGAGGAAGTTTGTCGAAAGAGTCATTGAGGAAGTCAAACTGGAATACATGGCTGTCGAGCAAATCGAGACTTTTCTCCTTGATACGCTCATGCATTACTTGTACATCTGCATTGTCAAGTGTAGAGGCATGACACGATACTTCTCTGTAAGTCCGAAGAGCAGGTTACCTGTACCTGCGCAACAATCCCACACATAATATTCTTTTTGCCAATCTTCTCCTAATTCCATTGCTAAGTATTCTTGTGACTTTTGTACCCACTGTGGAGGAGTGAAGAAAGCACCTTGGTAACGACGGAGGTCTTGCGGAATAAGTAAGTCACGACGTTTGAGTATCAAGTCAAGATACTCTTTTCTTGGTGGACGTACATACTTGTTCCAAAACTGATTGTATGCAGCCTTTCCGTCGTTGAATGTCGCTTCGCTAAATAGTTGTGTTGCACCTTTCAATATATCTTGTAAGATGCGGTATTTGTCACCACGGAGAACTACGGCAAGTTCTTCTCGTAATGTGTAATCATTACGAGATATGAGGTCTGCATAAAAGAAATCTACGATGCTTGTCTTTGGTACATCATCCCAGTTGACCGCAATGGAGGGTTTTACTTCTTCTACCCATCTTTGGAATACAAAGATGAAGTTATTCTTTGTTATATTGATACCATTAGTACGCTGCTTCCCCAACTTGAAATTTGATCGAATGAATTTTCTTAGCTCCTTTTCATCTTTATGTAGGTAGAAGCGTCTAATCTCCTTTTTGAGTTTCTCTTGCAGCAAGTCGTAGAGCATGTGAAACTCTTTGGTGCTATGGTTGGAGGGAGTGACATTCCAGTTGAAGTCATTCTGATAGAATACACTTACAATGTGGTGATATTCGATAAAGGCAATCTTTTCTTCATCGAAGGCTCCAAGATAGCGAGGTGGTAAGTATGATTCGTGTGTATGGGCTTTACCTATGGTAATGATGAGTTGCACGAAAGATGCATAGATGTCTTCCGTGTTTCCTGCTTTAGCTTCTGCCCATAAGAAATATTCTTGGTCGGATAGCTCGTCCTCACTTGATTTTTTTGTTGTTACAGCAAAGTCTATGTCGCCCAAGATAGGTGTCGCATCATAGTCTTGAAAGAATTCTTGGCGAATTTTATTCTTTACTTCCTCTTCACGTATTTTATTTGTTGCCATAATTATTTGTCATTAAGTTATTCAAATAGTTTTCTTAGATCCATGTTCAAGAAAACTTCTGGTGAGATACCTTTCTCGCCTACGATAAATATTGCCGACGGATGGAATAGATTGCGAAAACGCTCTAAGCCCGTGGTATAAGCCTCTCCATTACTTTTTACTTCTATAGCTATGAATTTCTGATTCTTCTTGAGAATGAAGTCAACTTCGTCGTTGCCTTCTCGCCAGTAGAACACTTCAAAACGATGGGTAAAAGCTTCGCTTAATATGTAGGCTCCTATGGCGGATTCAAAGAATTGACCCCATTGCTTACTATCAGAAACGGCTTCTTGAAATGTTAAATCTAATTGAGCACTCAATAAGGCATTGTTGTATACTTGGTATTTAGGAATACTGGCACGTTTGCGGGCTACATCTATAGAGAATTTCTGTAGTCCCGTGACAAGTCCGCTATCGCTCAAAAGATTTAGATAGCCTGCCAATGTAACTGTGTTGCCAGCATCTTGTAAGACTCCCAGCATTTTTGTTAGAGAAAGTATCTTACCCGAATAAGCTACGCTCAATTCGAAAGTTTGACGAAGCAGAGCAGGCTTCCCTATTGGAGAATCCATCAAGATGTCCTTGTTTATAGTAGCATCAATGATGGCTCCGCTAACATAGTTCTTCCAACGTTCTTCGTCACCAATAAGCATGGCAGCTCCTGGGTAGCCTCCAAAATAGATGTATTGTTCAAGAGTCATTCCAAAGGCTTCTTTCATTTCTGGATAGCTCCAATGGCTCATTCTGATTTCCTCATATCGTCCCATGAGAGATTCTGCCAATCCTTTTTCTAATAACACCCTTGATGACCCTAATAATGCCACTTTGATGTTGATGTGATTTATACTATCAACGTCCCATTCTTTCTTTACATATTCACTCCAGTTTTTAAGTTTTTGTATCTCGTCAATAACCAAGATCATTTCTTCAAGTCCTTGTGTGCGCATTTGAAGACGCGCATTATTCCAGCAATCGCTAATCCAAGTGGAAGATGTTGAAGGTATGGTGTCGGCAGAATAGAAAAGAAACGGTTTACTTAAATCATCCAATACTTGCTTGATAACGGTAGATTTTCCAATCTGTCGTGGTCCCATGATTACTTGGATGAACATTCTTTGTTCACCTAATCTCTTGATGATGGTATCATATATCTTTCTTTTGTACATGATCTGTTGCTTATAGATGATAATGTGATATGTATAGTCTTATTATATTAATTGGGGCTTTTCAAGCTGTTTTACTCAGCATAATGAATAATTTTACTCAGTCGACTGAGCAATTCTACTCAACGGACTGAGTAAAATTTCATCTTTCGATGGCAAATATAGAACTTTTAGCTGAAATAACCGCATCTGGCATGAATATTTTACATTATTTTACAAAAGTATTCTTTGGAATTACTCATTAAAACCCAAACAAAATCCACTCTCCTAAAAATAAAAATCCAAGCAAGCCCTAATGACCGATTCGGGATAAATATAGCTGTAGAATAGTAAATAACCTGAGTTTGGGATAAGTGACAGTCGTTTTCCTTGCTATGTCAGTTTTCCGACAGATGTATATTACATTTACCCTCCAAACAATATGGATGGCCAAATGCAGAATTGTAAAGTCCAAATAAAGTTTACTTTTATTGCTGTTCTGTAAAACAAGCCCGGAGTCCCATTTTCAGAGGACTTCGGGCGGGGGATCTGTGCTTTTTAGAATTTTAGCGGACAGCAATAAATAAGGAAATTCTCGTCCGCCATTTCTATGACATGTCTAATATGATGCCAAAAATGAAGGAGTGTGGTTATCAAATGGTTGGGAGAAGGCTTTGCTTTGGATGTTCTTGCCGTGTTTCCTTTATACCGTCATTTCGATTGTATAATTTGTCACTTCGTGAATAGATAAATAAGTGGAGGATGGGCGATTTGAAGTCGCCTCATCCTTGCCTTTTGAGGGCACTGAAAAAGTCCCCTTTTTTTATGACCAAAACGGAAAATGCTTACGATTTGTAACTTCTCTTTCTGCAAATCGCCTAAAATAAGGCTAAAATAGACAGATAATAAAGGGTAAAACAGCTATTTCTCCGTCATCAACTTTCAATTTGATAGTGGGTTTTAGTTTTTCAGTGCCCTCCCTTTTGAAGGTATTTTAAATATCTATTCATACACTTGTTCCAATCTCTCTTTTGCCTTTTCATTGCCGTTCTTTAAAGCCTTTGCCCACCATTCTTTTGCTAAACTTATTCTTCGGTTTGGCTTGACTTCAATAAAGATGGCATTTCCCTTTATGGAATCTGTTACAACTCGAAAACAGACTTCGCCATCTCTAAACATATCTCCATAGTTAAGTTGAGCATAAGGATCACCCTGCTCTGCAGCCTTTCTTATTAATTCTGTTGCTTTAACATAATTTCGTTCCACTCCAGCCCCTTTTCTATACGCATTTCCAAGGTTGTTCAATGCCGAACCATGACCTTGATTTGCCGCTAAAGTGTACCAATATGCAGCCCTTTTTAAATCAATTCTTCCACCAAGCATTGTATGAGCATATTTGTCATTTTCGTCCTTAAAATAAGGTTCTTTTGCATCATAACGGCAACCTGCGTATATCGCTCCCAAAGTAAATTGAGCGTCAGCATTACCTTTTTCTGCAGCATTTCGTAATATTACAAGGCCTCTTTCTATATGGTTAAAGTCACATTCTTTCCAACATAATTGATTGTATAGATGCGCATTTTCTGCGGATTCCTTGAAAAGTTCCCTTGCTATCACATTGGCTCTATTTATATCTTTTAGTGCTATAGCTTCACGACGTTTATCCTCTTTAGTCCATTCTGATGCCAAATGTGAGCCATATAGCCAAAAACAAAGTAGTACAATTAACCATATTACAATAAGAACAACGACCAATACTATAATACGTTTTAACCATTTCTTTATATAGTTCCCTGTAGTTCCGTTAGATTTGAACTTTATTGTTGGAATTTTTGAATAGATTTTTTGAAAAAGGCAATACAACGTATTCCATATTGAGTTTGGTTTTGTATTGCCATTTTGTTCCTTGCCACAATAAGTGCAAAATGGCGCATCTTCATCTATGAGTCTGCCACAGTATCGGCAATATACTTGTTTCTTATCCATGACTATTATCTTTTATATTAAGCGGCTGATAAAAATATACATTACAACTCTTTGCCACAATATTTGCAATAAGTGGAGCTATCATAGTCTACTTTCTTACCACAATGTCTACAATATTTGACAACATCCATACTTGGTGTTTCTTCCTTCTTGTTTTGCTCAGTATGAGGCGAACTTGTACGGGCGGACACATCATTAGTAAGTGGTTCTTTGCTTTCTTTATCCGAGCCATTCATATTAAAGTCTTCGTTCTGAGGCATAAATCGCGTATCTTCTTCTGTACCAATATTGGTTTCTGTCTCAAATCTCTCATCCATCATTTTGTGAATGGCAGCAATTCTTTGTTGTTCGGCTATTTGCGTTCTCTGCTCATTCAATCTCTTTGCCTTTATCAACGCATAACCAGACATCAAACAGAAAAGACCTGGTGCGACCAATTCGGTTGCATCAAAATAATGAAAGTTTGTTGCAGTGCAATAAAAAGCATACATTAACAAGCAATAGAAGAATCTACCTACTTTCTTCCACCATTTTCTATCTGACTTTTTGTAAAAGAAGCAATATGCAGCCAAGGCTAAACTTGGGAAAACGTTGGTTATGCCCATAATAGCACGACTCTGTTCTGAAGTAGGATAGCCCCACATAACATATTTGTCAGAAGTTCTAACAATTTGATTGGCACTGTAAGAGAAGTCTATGGTCTGCTCCGGGTATTGCACTTGCGTTAGCCAGAATATGCCCATAGCAAGACACGAGATGCCTAACAGAACATTTATTCCACCAAGGATTTTTAATATAATGTGTTTCTGTGGTGATGTTTCCACAGAGTTACAACTTGCCATCTTCATCATTGTGTAGATATAAGCTACACCGAAGACAACGATAAGCAATAGACGACTGATAAATTGATCTTGTAGCATATTCTTATGTTTTTAATTGATTGATAATAATTCCTGTGGCACTTTACAATGGTTTCTAAGTATAGTGTAGGGCATTTCTATAGAGATTTGCTCATTTGATTTGCTTTCCCGATAGACCAACACCATATTTGAATGGGATATTGCGAGCATACCGATGAATTCCAGTACATCCTTGTCTTGGACGACTTCTTGGACGAGTGCATCCATATAACCCAAATCATCCTCTCTGTCTTTTAGTCTTTTTATGTCTTTCGCACCTTCTTCATTGACCTTATATTCAAAAAGGAGATTATTTCCTTCGTACTTTATCGATTGTAACAAGCAACTCTCGTCTTTTACATCTCCAACAATACTATTTATCGCCACTGTTGTTGCTTTTGGGGAGTCACTTGCTGAGACTGGTAATTTCAGATTGGCAATTTTAATCTGCATATCAATGACCTTCTTCAAAGCTGTTGTCGGAGACAACTTGCAAGAATCAACAAATGTGCTAAGTTCTTTGCCTGTAATATTCCATGACATGGATTTCTTATTCTCCATTGAGATCTTGAAACAGATGTTCAAACCTTTAGTCTCCAAACTATGTGCAAAAGTATTTCCCAAGTTTCTTTGCCCATTCATTTCTATAAAGGAGTATTTCAGCATATCCTTGAATTCATCATAGTTATCTGAGTATACTTGCATAATTCTGTCGTCACCTTTTACACTGACAGCATATGTTACTGTCTCATCAGCAAACGACACACTATCCAAATAGCCTATCGTTCCTATTTCACGAGGCAAGTCTGTGTTGCATTCAGCGATAATTTGAGACAATTTCATCTTGTCGCTGAATGTCAACTTTGGACGAGGCATATTTAAGGCGATAAAGATGCCTATGAGTGTACATACTATGAGTACGGCGATTATGTACTTGAATAGTTTGTCCATATCACTCAATGCTTACAGTACTACCAGACACGTCAACATTTCCAGAAATGCCCACATCGCCTGATATGTCAACAGTATTGTCAACATCTACATTTCCCGAAACATTTACTGTATTCTTGACACGAACATCTTGCGTTACAGGTATTATCCCCAAGTTTTGAAGAACCAACATCCAAATGCCAACAGCAATAATAACCAAAATGCTTTTTAAGGATAGGTTCTTGAACCAGAACTTTTTATTTGTCCTATTTGCATTGGTTACATTTCCACAATATGGGCAAAAAGCAGAATCATCAGGAATTTCTTTTCCACAGTTTTTACATTTCATATTCCCCAAAACATTCCCATTGGCTCCTTTGGGAGAAAATCAAAGGTTATTGATAGTTTGATATACAAAAATAAGAAACGTGGAGCCAGTTCTGTCGCTCGTTCCACGATTCGTAGGCCTTCGCATTGCCCTGTCAGTCGAAACGAGCAACGCCGAAAGCCCCACGTTAGTGTAAGTATATAATTCACCCTTGTGACAATGAACGGCAGAACCGTCCGAAGCCAATAAGGGCTGTATATAATACACCTCATGAGGCGTTCCCGTTGCTTTGTTTTTGACTGACAAATGAGTTTGCGAAGTTCACGAATCGTCAAAACCAAAGCGTACAGTTACGCCTTATTATATGTATATGTCTACCCAACCTCTGCCCATCGGGGCTTTCGGTATGAGTATAGACATCGCAAAGATAAGGCTTTTGCATGACAATGTATCATGTTTCAATGAGAAATTTATTGGAATGAAGCAAAATTCTTCAATCGCATATTAAAACAAGACACGAGATAACATCTTATGGAATGATGGGGAGTTTCAGAGAATATCACAGCGTAAACACACCTAACTCAAACAGTTTGTTTACGCAGAAGCCAAAAAAACAGCGACCTACGCCGAAACGTAAGTCGCTGTAATAGAAGCGTGGACCAGCCAGGGCTTGAACCTGGGACCTCCAGATTATGAGTCTATTTGCAATATATTTCACAAAATTATAAATAATCATAAAACGCTGATATTCAACGCCTTTTTTATTTTGCAGATTTCAGAAAATTGCCTAACTTTGCATCAGTTTTCATTTCAGAAGGTCACCTGAAGGTCACCAAAAGGTCACCGAGACCTTCAATAAATACGGAGGTTTACGGCAATATGAAGTCACAAAAAGCGGAACAAACCACAAAAGATGCTATAAAGAAGCAGAAATCCAACAAAAGGGGAGACAAGTGCCTTGTCAGATTCACGTCTTCCAACGGTAGTGTATATGGGTCTTTGACTCTTGACATTCGTAAGGCTGGCGATTACAGTCAGCCTATTCCTGTTGCCGTGCGTGTTTGTCATGGAGGACAGAAAGCTTTCCTTAGGCTTGGAAGGGCTTATACTTTGCAAGAGTGGTTGGATATTTGTGAATACGAGAAAACTGGCCGACGTGTCCAGATGGCAGAACGTGACGAGATGAAGAATCAGATGGAGAAGATTCGCCAGCTTATAAACGAATTGATTGACACCAATACCTTCTCGCTTCGCAAACTTCAAGACATATACCAGGGCAAGAAAGACGAGAATACAACCATCTACTCCATCTGGGAAGAGTACATGCAGGGCAAACTCAACGAAGGAAAAGCTGGCTCTGCAAGATGCAACAAGGATGTGTACAGACGCTTTGTCAAGGATATGGGTACCGATGTTGCTTTTGCAGATATTGGTAAGGCTTTTGTGCAGGAATGGGTGAAGCGAATGAAAAAGTCCGGCCTTGGCGTAACAACCATTGCCATCGGTTTGCGTAGCTTCAGAACTATCGTCAATATCTGCATATCAAGAGGACTTGTAAAGGGCGACACAAAGGAAATGTTCAAAGATTCCGGTTACAACAAGTCCCAAAGTCGCAAGCACGAATTTCTTGATACGGCAACCATGCGTATGCTGTATGACTTTTGGAAGAAGGATGAAGCCGTTGATGAAAATGGGCATGAGTTGTATATGCCACGAGAGAAGCAAGCCATCTTCCGTGACCTTGGACTCTTCCTGTTCATGTATCTTGGCGATGGGCAGAACCTTGCCGATACACTCCGCTTGACATATGATGATTGGTACTATTCAACCCACGGAAAGCAGATGCGATTTCTCCGCCACAAGACACGCGACAGAAACGAAAGCGCCAGTGAGGTAATCTTCCCAATAACTCCGGAGCTAAAAGCCATTCTTGACAAGTATGGTAACGAACCTCGCTTGGGTAGAAGAGTGTTCCCGATAATGAGTGATGAGATAACGCCTGAACAGGAAGTGTGGGTTATTCAGAGATACAACCGCTACATTCGGGAACACATGAAGAAAGTCGCTGATATGCTTGGAATGGAGCAAAAGCCTTCACCAACATGGGCAAGACACAGTTTTGCGACCAACCTTAATAATTCTGGCGTAGTTCCTTACAAGTACATAAGCGACAGCATGGGGCATAGTGGCAATGGTGACATCACCTCAAACTATATTGGTGCTTACCCTCTGGCCAAAATGCTGGAGTACAACCACTACTTGCTTAACTCCACCCCTCCAAAAGTAAAGACAAAGAAGGTAGACAACAAGCAACTGATTGAAATGCTGATGGGGTTGAGCGAGGAAGAGAAGAAAGCAATAGTCGCTGCTTTGTCGTAATGACACACATAGTGGCGAATAGCACCATAATTTAATGAATTATACAATCATGGCTAACGAATCTACAACATACCACCACGATGGCATGGAACTGCCTGTCGAGGATTGGAGTCAGAATACCCATTCTTTTGATGAACTGACCAAGATCATTCGAGATACACATGATGCAGCCCAAACCACTGCAGTCAAAGCGATAAACCGTATGCAGACAATGCGGAACTGGCTATATGGCTATTACATTATTGAATTTGAACAACATGGTAAAGATCGGGCTGAGTACGGAACTCAATTGTTGAAGAGACTGGAAGAAAGAGTGAACAGGAAAGGACTGACAGAAACCCTTTTCAAGAATTCAAGAAAGTTTTACCGACTTTATCCTCAAATGGTTGAGAACATCATTGGTGTAATAAGTCCGACAGTGTCGGACAAATTGTTGGAGTCCAAAGATGCATCAGGGTTGTGCGATACTCAAATGACCGAAAATGAACACGTAGAAAAAAGTCCGACAGTGTCGGACGGATTCAGAACGACTGGTCAGATGATTATTTCCAGGCTGTCATTTTCGCATATTGTCGAGATTATGACTGTTGATGATCCACTTGCACGTTACTTCTATGAGCAGGAGTGCATCAAGTGTACATGGTCTGTGCGTGAGTTGCGTCGTCAAATAAGCACCAATCTCTATGTGCGTACAGGTATCAGCAGTAACCCTGAGAAGATGCTCTCGCTCCCTTCTTTACAAGGTCATGACAATAACGAATTACAGATACGCCAGCCATTCACATTTGAGTTCCTTGGTTTGAAGGCGAATGAGGTGGTTGGCGAGAAAGACATTGAGAATGCTCTTATCGACCACCTACAAGACTTTCTCCTTGAACTGGGCAAAGGATTCTGTTTTGAGTCACGCCAGAAGCGCATTATCATTGATGACGAGTATTATTACCCAGACTTGGTGTTCTATAATAGAATCCTGCATTGTGGCGTAATTATAGAACTGAAGGACGAGGAGTTCTCACATCAGAACCTTGGTCAGCTCAATGCCTACGTTTCTCATTACAAGGAGCACGAGATGCAACCTGGCGACAATCCTCCTATTGGCATTCTTCTATGTACAAGAAAAGGCAAGAAGATGGTGGAATACGCTCTCGCCGGCATGGACAACCAACTCTTTGTATCAACCTACATGCTTCAGTTGCCAGACAAGAAAACGCTTGAAGACTTCCTGTTAAAACAGTTGGAAAAGTAAGTGGTCGAGATTATATCTTGGCTATAAACAGCTATATAAATCTACACATCTTATTATATATGGAAGAAGGAAACGCAGAAATAACTCCAGTAGATAAGGAGGTTTTATCCACATGGTTAGCAAATAACCATGAAGAGTATGCAGAGTTCAAGGAGTTGTGTCATGCACTTGCTACCGAAACTGACATAACCAAAATATCCAAGACATTTGATGTTGACATGGAATCGCTAATAAATCTCTTGACTGTTTTTATGTGTCTGCAAGAGGAAAACATGACCATTAATGAGTTATACACAGAAGCCATAGCAGAAAACGATGGCTTTTTGTATGCCCTTTGTTGTTATTTGTATTTTGATAATGGACAGGAACAGGCATTCAAAAGCATAGAGATACGCAAAGATGTATTACGGAGGTTTGGCATGTTGGAGATGGTGGAGAGTATAGTGGAGCAAAAGGAGGTGGAGGAGAAAGAAGAACTTTCAACCATTGAGAAGGACTTGAACCTTCTGACCCTACGACGTTGGCATTATGACCATCCCCAAAAGTATGCGGAGTTCATTGACAGTGTGGATAGGGCTGGTGATGGTGACATGACTTTTGCTACAAAAGGATTCAATAGTCTGATGGACATATTATCACTTGGAGGTGTCAAGGATATGATGGCACTAATATCATGCTTTGTACCTGGTACCGATGGATACACGAAGAGCATGGTGTCATCGGAAAACCTGTCATTCCATGACAAACTGGGTAGTATTTTGGACTCGTCTTTGAATAATGAGGCAACCAGGCAGAAAATCCTGAGCAATAATCCACATTTTAATAGCACCCTTTACTGGTTGGCTTTTGATAACGGCTTTTCAAATGCGGTTGAAATCATTTCAAAGAATCTTTTGAGTGATGGCAATCTTGGCTTTATAAAGACGCTTGGAATAGAGGCAATACAAAGTCTGGTATATGCAAGTTTTGAGAAGGCAGGATATACAAAAGGCCAATGGAAGAATATAGAGAAGGGCCCTACAAAAAAAATTGTAGCCTCTGCTCTTATGGACTTGAAAGGCAGAAGGGGACGCAGAGACACCTGTCTGCTTCTTGAAGAAATGATATGCCCAGAATATCGTGACCAGATAATCATGGAGATGGATAAGATTATAGCAGAAGATAAACAGTTTAATGATACAGATTCCATCTTTGCGTACATCTTTGCGGCTTTGGACAAATGCCAACTGCTCAATGACAAGTATTCCTATCGCAGCTACCATAATGCTTTGAGAGAAAAGTTTCCTCAGTATGTGATAAAGATGGGCTTTGATCATGCAGAGGCATTGTATCACGCCTTGACAAATAGAAAAGACTATAACATTAGTATAACGGGTAAACAGATTAAGCAAGCAGAGAAGCACGTGCGTGATATAGTTGTTCGTTTCCGAATGCTTATGTCACCTGACATTATTCAATAGTGCTACAGATGTAGCGGTTTTCATTAATCTACTTTTATTTCCCTTTCGTTTTGAATGATGGCAAAACGGAGGGGATTTCTAGTTTTTATCCGGATGTTTTGAGGACAAGTGTTAAATATTCTCCTCTTTTTGTTAATATCACCTCGGCAGAAATCGTAGTATTTTTTGCCGAGGTTTTATGTTTTGCAATCTCACTAATTTTGCAGCAGAAATCAAAACATAGAACTATATGACAGGAAATTTTATAATGTTACAGGATGGCGAGCTTAAAGCCTTCATAACAGAAATTGTACAAGAGATCTTAAACGGACAAAAGCCCGTAGAACAGGCATCGCTTGAAGAAGAGTATTACACACGTGACCAGGTATGTGACCATCTACATGTTTCCACCACCAAACTCTGGCGTATGGAGAAAGATGGTGACATCGCTGCTTATAAACTTGGACGACGTAGCTTGTATTCAAAGAAGGCTGTTGATGAACTTATCAAGTCCAAGAATGTTAACGCTAAAAAATAACAAAGAAGAGTTTATGAACATGTTTAATTTGGTAGCAAGGTTCTGGCGCATGGCAGAAGATTCAGGTGCTACCACCAGCGAAGCTGCGCTATACTTCTACTTGCTTAACAGAGCCAACACGCAGATGTGGCGAATGCCAATACGTTGTCCCACCGCGATAGTCTGTGTCTATCTCAATACAAGCAAACAAAATGTGATGAAGGCACGTGAGGGGTTGAGACGAAAGGGGCTTATAACTTTTACTCCTGGTTCTGGTATTAACGACAATCCACTTTACACTCTAACGGAATCTAATGAACAGTTGTCTGGTCAGATGTCGGGCGAGTTGTCGGACAAGTTGCCGTCTCAATTCTCGGGTCTGTTGTCGGAGTCGTTGTCACCTTTAAAAGACAAAGAAAAAGACAAAGGAAATTCAATAACAAACGCACGTGAGAAAAAAGTTTTGGGATTGGATGATTTGGAAAGAATGTTTCTTGCTGATCAAGATTGGCTAGAATCGGTATTCAGACTTCTTCTATCAAAAGGCATGACGGACGCAAGTATAGAGATGGTGAAGGAAAAAGTCAGTATGTTCTTTCAGTACCTGAGAGCAACTGGGCAGTCAGAAAGAGAAAAGAATGACTGCAAGAATCATTTCGTAAATTGGCTGGTCAAACAGCCGTTAAACAACAAATTCAACAATGGAAGTAACAAGCAAGGACAACATGACAAGCGTAGAGCGGTTGAAGCAACACCTGCTAAGTCTTCGGACTACGAAGGCTCGTTTTAGGCTCGACATGACAGAAGAAATGGCCTACAACTATCTGTTGGCGGCGTGTATGGCCGAGGTTGAGTATCGTCATCGTGAATTTATCTACAACGACGAAGTAAAGTCTCAGTTGAATCAGATGGCGCACTGGCTAACGTCCAATGATTCTAAGTTCGGGGTACTCCTTTGTGGGGAGTGTGGCAACGGTAAGAGTACTATGCTCAAAGCTTTTCAACAACTATTGAATCATTTGGAGATACCAAATCCTGATGACCATAGCAGGTACGGAATACGAATTGTGGATGCCAAATATATTGCCCAGTTGTGCAAGGACGATTATCAAAAGTTTCTGGAACTGGCGAAAACAGATATGCTTGGCATAGACGATTTGGGTACAGAACCTATGGAGGTTTTGGCTTATGGTAACGTCTACACGCCCGTGATTGATTTGCTGACCAAGCGTTACGACGAGCAGCTGTTTACCTTTATAACCACGAATCTTACTCCTCAAAAAATTCGTGAGCATTACAAAGACCGTATAGCAGACCGTCTCAATGAGATGGTTGAGAAAATAATCTACAGTAATGACTCCTATAGAACCATTTAGTCATTAACCAAGCGAACCCCATATACCATCTGGTTTGACAGAGGGATTCGGTGAAGAGGACAATGTGGATTCTGTACACGCTGTTGACAATGTTGCCATTGTGGACAAGGTGGACCGGACAAGTTGGGCTCAGTCATCCATTGGAAAAGTATGCAATGTAAACAAGGAGGACAAAGAAGAAAAGGTTTACAGAAGAGGCATTAACCAATTCTGACAACGGAAGTAAGCAATAGAGTTATAGACTGCCTTTTTGAACTAAAGACAACGGCACAAGGCTCCAAGCCGTTTGGATGGACATTCATCTGTTCAGCCTCACTCTTTTTCCCTTTTGTTAAGTTCTGGTCATTCACTCCCCTCTTAACATGGCAGACAAAAGTCCTCTGTCTGCTTATTATTAACATTAAAAATGTATTTGATATGAATACTAATTCAAACCGAAATGGTAAGCATTTGCCAGTGGTAAGACTCACCAACCACGACATCCAGCGTATTGCTAAGGCTGTCGGTAGCGAGATTGGAAAACAGGTCAATGCAACAATGCGTCAGGACGTAGAGCCTTCTAGCATCTCGTCTGATGAAGCAACTCTTCAGGAGCGTCTGATGAAAATTCACGACCTCCGCATGGAGAACGAGCGTTTGAAAGAGCGTATCGATTCTTGCATGGCACGCATCGCTTCTACTAACGAATCTTGTGCCAGTGATTTTACATCTGGCGAGGATTTCTCCCCTTCTGATGAAGCCCTCAGCATCTTGAACTTTGCTTTTGGCTGTGATGAAAGAACAGGAACTTGGCGTCGTCTCCGTCGCTAAACGAGCAGTCTGTTATCAGAAATAAACGCCTGACGACGGCTCTGCCGAGCTGTATATGTGACTAAGTAGGTAGGGACTGTTTTGAGGGCGGCGAGTTTAGTTTATTGTGCCACAATAAACGCCCCAAATGGATGCCTCCCAAGACAATGAAGAGATTACCTTCAATGAAGTCAAACTCTTTCATTGGCCAGAAGACCACCCATTACTCGTACCCCTCAAAACGATGAAGACTATCCATCTACCAAGGCTGACGGAAAATCTTCTGTCCTTACCTTTTTCTACTAATATATAACAAAAAAGACTATTGCATGTCGAAGTATAAGAACAAGGATCCCGATTCGGGAGAATACGTAAAGAGGTCTGCAGGAAGACCGAAACTGTCCGAAGGTTCTGTTCGCACCATCGTGAAGAAGTTCCGAGTTAACCCGATGGAGAATCTGAATATCCAGACCAGTTTTGGAAAATCTCGTAAGAAGAAAGAAAGTGACTACCTGA
The DNA here is from genome assembly GCF_002251285.1 of Prevotella sp. P5-64. Classification (NCBI taxonomy): domain Bacteria; kingdom Pseudomonadati; phylum Bacteroidota; class Bacteroidia; order Bacteroidales; family Prevotellaceae; genus Prevotella; species Prevotella sp. P5-64. Next base: position 160,755 of record NZ_NPJK01000076.1, on the reverse strand, counting down.
GAGACGTGACTCAGTTTGGCAAGATTTTCGCTATTGCCTCACCTGAGGAGCTGCAACTGGGACGTGAGTATGCTGGTGCCCTGAATAACCTGAGCCAGTTTGTTGCCATGGGGCATAAATACGGTATGTCCAAGTTCATCGAAGACCAGGTCATGGAAGTGGTCAGTCTTCTTAAAACAGGACTGGAAAAGCTCTACCATCCACACCGCTTCATAAAGCGTGAGGAACAGGAGGGCGTTCCGATTGTTGAACCTAACGAAGAGGAGATTACATCATGATGGCGAAAATCAAGGATAACATTGCATCCTTTGGCGGACGTGTCAACTATGTCAACAACCCCAAGGAGAAGAACAGCACCATCCTTGCCAGCAATGGATTATTGCTTGAAAGTAATCGCACGATTACTGAGAGTTTCAATTTCCAGGCGGCAGCAAATCCAAGAGTCACGAATCCTTCTGGGCATATTGCCATTGGCTTTGCTCTTCAGGACAAGTCAAAAATGACTGATGAACTTATGACTACCATCTGTCTTGACTATATGGCACGAATGGGTATTACTGAAACTCAGTTTCTTCTTGCCAGACATAGGGACAAAGACCATGACCATGCTCACCTTTTATACAATAGGGTTAACTACGATAGGAAGACTATCAATGCTAATTACTTCAAGAAGAACATGAAGGTGTGTCGTGAACTTAGTCAGAAGTACGGACTTTATATTTCAAGCGGAAACGAGCAGATGAATCTTGATCATCTTCGAGGTAAGGAGAAGCATAGGTACGAACTTATGGCTAAAGTCACCGAGGCCCTGGAGGAAAGCCATAGCTGGGACGACTTCAAGGAGGCTCTTCTTTCTGAGGGTGTCACTTTTGAGTTCCGCTTTGACAAGGTGATTGGCGAGCGTGTTGGTATCAGTTTCAAAGATGGCAAGTACAAGTTCAAAGGTTCTGCCCTGGGCAAGGATAAGTTCTCTCTCCCTGCTCTCGACAGATACTTCAAGTACGAGGAAGCCAAGAACAAGGTGTACACAGACGAGTACAACCAACGCTACAGAATTGATCCAGAGTTCCCGGATATACGTCAGTACGAATATGTGGAGAATGAGGATGTAACCCTTGTGGACAAAGTACACACCGATGAACCATTTGACATCAACAATGCGTTTGACTTCTCACAGAAATTCTCTGATTCTGGTTCAAGTTCTGCTGATGAAGGTTCTGGCATTGGTCGCAAAATTGCAGCTGCTGCTCTTGAGCGGCTATGGGTGGAACAGAAATAGCCCAGACTTCTGGCGGTGGCAGTAACAGTTCTTCCGGTGGATGGCGTGATGATGACGATGATAAAGAAGAGAACAAGAACAAGTATAAAAGAAAAGGAAGGAGGTGATTTTATATGGCAAACAACGTAACACAACTACAGCAGACTGTTAACAATCTTGGCGCGATTGTGGTAGCCATCAAGAAAAATGAGGACGACATCCTCAAACGTGTAGAGAAGTTAGAGGGTAACTCCAAGATTATCCATGCGCGTGACGAGAAGCGTGAGATCGAGGATGCAAAGCAAGCGAACAATGGAGTCGATCCTGTTCCTGCCCAAGGGTGCAGTCTGCCCTGCACCAAGGCTGAGTTGATTGAATGGATTCAGTATGCCGTGCATCAGGAGTTCTTCATTCTTGCAGAGAGTATAATACATGAGGCTTACATCGCTTCTCCAGAGGTGACTTATGCCAAGTGGTGCGAGAACAACAAGGATTTATTGGAGAAGATGGCTTCCATGAAGGAGAAGATGGACACCTTGTCTGGGTCTCTTAGAACCAATGACGAGTCCATGAAGCAACTAAGGACTGATGTCGGCAATTATGGTTTTCTGCTGAACAATCACAACGAGAATCATATCCGTACTGATGAGAAGGTTGACTACATGGCTAAGACGTTCAACAACCAAAGCATTCATCGCAAGCTCATGGAGTGGGTTCATCTAAAATGGTACAAGAGTCCTGTTGCATGGACGATTGTATTCATTTATGCGATAACTCTCGTTGTGCTGTGCCTTTATTCTGTTAAGGTTGAGAAACAGAGTACGGCTGCGGCAACACACAACATCATGGATGTATATTTCCGTAACGATTCCATCTACAATTCCACCTATCGACAGATTCATGACATAGTGGAGGACGAAGGTGTGGATGCTGTCATAGAGCGCATGAAGAAGAATCAGAGAATGTTGAAGAAGTGATGTATACTGATTTGTTAACTTTTAATTGATTTCCGTATGGATAATAAGATTATTCTATTCTCAAACCTGAAGGGTGGGGTCGGAAAAAGTTGCCTGTCGGTGCTTTTCTCTACCTACCTTCATGAGCAGGGCATTCCGGTTATGGTGGTTGATGCTGACATTCAGCAGTCAATCTTCCGTCACCGTCAGCGCGAGTTGTCGGAGAACCCGTATGCCGCTCTACCCTGGCAGCTCCAGCCATTCAATTCTGATGACTTGGAAACTGTCAAGTCTGTGATTGAGTCGCTAAAGCAGGTTCCTGCTTGTATCGTCGTTGATTGCCCTGGCAATATCAATGACCGTGCGCTTGGTATGTTCTTTCAGGCTGCAGATGTTGCCGTGACTCCTGTTCGTTATGACAGCGACAATCTGGATGCCACCCAGATATTCGCTGAGGTATTCAAGAGTGTGAGCAAGGCGAGGATGTTCTTCATTCCCAACAGCATTGCAACAGTTGAGGAGCGGAGAAACGAGGTGCAGGAGGCACGTGAGTCCGCCAAGAATCTGCTGGGGCCTTATGGAACGCTGACACCTCGCATCAAGCAAAGCGTTGTTGTGAAGTGCTACAGTACCATACTGCCATTGACCACGTATCAGCGTAATGCCGTGAAGTTTGCATTCGAACCTATCATTGACTATATCAAGAAGTAGGCCTATGTCGGACACAAACAACAATCAGGCATTGGTAGAGTTGCCAAACCTGAGCGATATTGTAAGAAGAAACACAGGTGCTGTTCCTCTGCAGGTTCAGAAACAGCAGGTAGCAGTTACAGAACCTGTTGCAGAAGAGACGAATCAGCTAAAGACTACACCTCCAACAGGTAAAGCTCCTCCAAAGAGGAAAATTCCCAAGGGCTCATCCGACAAATCGTCGGGTCAGCCTTCGGAACACTTTACCTTCATCTGTGATAATGTTATTGTAGACAAGATAAAAGCTATTGCTAGCCGTGAAGGCTTTACCATCCGTCAGGTAATGGAACTTTTTCTCAACCACGGCATTGATGCCTATGAACGCAAGCATGGTTCTGCCATATTTGTAGGTAAAGACATCAAAGACCTCTTGTAGATGAAACCGATTGGCAATAGGCTAAATACTTAGCACCAATCGGTTATATTTTATGAATGTCACACCTAATCACTCATCCTTCCTCTGGAACATCACCCCTGTTCCAAAGTCCAGCACCCACTTGTTCTTGTGCATGAAGTTCGAAGACAACATGCCTGAGACAGGCATGAGGTCATTGCCCTCTGCATTCTTCAAACCATCCATTATATGTTGGCAATTACTGATAACCGTGCTATTCTATTACCATTTGTTTTGTCTTCTCTCATGACTGGGCTTGGTCTTAAGTTAAGCCTCGGGGTAGTCTTAAGTTCTTGCTTGTGGCAAGCGTCTCCTTTGTCACCGAGCGAAGACCGAAAATAGGACAAGGAATAAGGTTAAGAGTATTCCCGCCAAAATAGCATTTTTGTAAATATTGTGCTAAAATTTGAAGTATATTACAAGAATTGGTGTCCTTTTTCAATAAACTGAAGCAATAAAAACGAGTTTCTTTCGTTATTTTAAATGAAAAATCGTAATTTTGTACCCATACAATCATAAAGGACTATGGACAAAGGACAAAAAGAGGTCACTTATATCAACAGATTAAAAGTGGTATTGGCAGAGAAGCATCTGACCAACAAATGGCTTGCAGATAAATTAGGCAAAGACCAAGGCACCGTTTCAAAATGGTGTACCAACAATATGCAACCCAATCTCGAAACGTTGAGAGAGATTGCGTTATGCCTTGATGTCAACGTAACAGATTTGCTTTGGCCAACTAAAGAATAACGAATAAAAGATAGGTGGTTTTATGAGATATTTAGGGTCGAAGGTAAAACTTTTAGACTTTATTCAACAAACAATAACAAAATACGGCATTGTTGGTGATAGTTTCTGTGATTTATTCGCAGGAACAGCTTCTGTGTCTGATTTCTTCAAAGGGCAGTACGATATCATTGCAAATGACTTTATGTATTATTCCTATGTGCTATCAAAAGCCAAACTTCAAAACAATGGTGAACCGAAGTTTGAGAGATTCACGAGAGAATACAAGGCAGATGTCTTTGAATGGTTAAATTCTCAAACCTATATCCCTGATGAAAAATATTTTATTTACGAAAATTATTCACCAATCGGGAATAGATTATTTTTTACTGAGGACAATGCTATAAAAATAGATGGTATTCGTTTTGCAATTGAAGAATTATACGCAAACAATTTTTTATCGGAAAGTGAATACTTTTATCTCAAGGCATCGCTTATAGATTGCGTTACTCGATATTCTAATACGTCAGGAACGTACGAGGCTTTTTTTAAGTTTTGGGAAAGTCGAGCACTCAAAGAATTTACTATAGAACCTATCGAAGTATCAAATTGCCAATTATTAAGACATCATACAATATTTAACAAAAATAGCAACGAACTAATCAGAGAAGTTCGTGGAGATATATTATATCTTGATCCTCCGTATACAGTTACACAGTACGCATCGGCATACAATATCCTTGAAACTATTGCTCGAAACGACAAACCTGCAATAAAAGGAGTTGGTGGAAAACGAGATAAGGGCAGTTGTGTGTCAAATTACTGTTATGCGAAGAAAGCAAAAGATGAGTTTGAGGATCTTTTTAGACAGGCACAGTTCAAACATATATTGATGAGTTATAGTAATCAAGGAGTTGTTCCTCTTGATGAATTAATTGAACTTGCAAGACTTTTTGCAAAGGATGGAACTGTGCATATTGATAATTTAGAGTATCAAGAGTATCAAAATCACCGCTCTAGTAATAAACGCAACGGAGAACGATTGAAAGAAGTTATTATCTATTTTGAGAAAGACTTAAACGTCATAAAGTCTCCACTAAATTATGCTGGAAGTAAGGATAGAATGTATTATGCAATTCAAAAGCATTTTCCTAAGCACATTGACACTTTTGTAGATGTTATGGGAGGAGCTTTTAATATGGGAATTAATGTTGCAGCAACAAGGCAAGTCGTATATAACGACATCAATCCTTATATATATCAAATTGTTAACTGGCTATTATCTACAGACAAAGAACAAATAACTCAAAATGTAGAAAATTGCATCCAACATTATGGTTTAGGCAAGGCCCTTGAAGCTCCATATTTAGCACTTCGCAATTGCTATAATACGACCGAAAGAAATCCATTAAATCTGTTTGTATTACATATGTATTCTTTCCAGAACTACATTAGATTTAACAGTAAACAAGGATTTAATACGCCTATAGGTGTGGCTGGCTATAGTGAGGATCTTAAAAATAGAATATCTCATTTTGTTCCAAGGACACCAAATGTTATACTGTCTAACCTTGATTACAGAGAAGTTGATTACCTGACATATCCACAAGGTACGCTGTTTTATTTTGATCCACCATATCTAATCACAAAGGCCGCATACAATGATGGCAAACGTGGTCTTGACGGATGGTCGAAGGAGCATGAAAAGTTTTTGTATGAAATTTTATCCATGCTCAACTCTCACAACTATCATTTTATCATGTCAAATGTAAAAGAGCATAAAGGAAGAACTAATGTACAGTTAATTGAATGGGCTCATGCCAACAACTTCCGGATTGTTGAAATGGGACTTTCTGGTTGGAGATATGCAAAGAACGAAATAATTGTAACAAATATAGAATAATGGCAACTTTTATATTAACAGAAGAATTTAAAGAAATTCTAAACAAGCAAGAATGCTTGAAGATATTACAGCAAAACGGTTTTGCTGATGCCTCTGCATTCACATCAGAAATAATCAAGAGAGTTAACAAATTTGATTCAACATTAAAATTGGATCATATATGTTATCATAAATTAGAAGATACAGATAAGTATATTGGTGTCATCTTAGATGCTAATCTAAATAAAAAATATAATGTCTGTATTTTGCCTCCACTTTTGAGAACTAGAAGTGGGTTCCTTACACAACAGATTTTTGGCTTTATATCAAATTTAATACTAGCCAATAACAAACCTACTCGTGATTTAGGCGATAAACCTGTTCTTGTTATAAATTGTTGTGAGGAAAATTTGACAAACTCAAAAGTTTGTAATATTATTGGAGCCAAAATTATTGGTTTTAATTATATTGATATCTTCAATAGGGCTGAAGATTTTGGAACTACAGTTAATACTTTAGCTGAACTAGAAAAAACATATAACGATAACGGTAAGGACACTTCACCTGATTATTCCATTAATGATAAAACTCTGTCTATAAATACCTCGAGGCTAAATGATTTTAATTATATTCGGAATGAAGAAGGCAAGAAAACAGGGCTTACGAATCAACCATATTATTTTGCCATAAATACATATCCAGCCGTTATTTTGGCACATAAAGAAGGCTATACAATTGACTTGGACAAATTCAAGAATTGTTATGCAGAAGGAGAAATAAACAATAATAAAAATATTGATGCATTCATTTTCTTTACTGAGAAATTAAAAAAACTGCCTATTAATTACTCTTTAGATGAAATAACGAAACAGGAGCCCTATCTCAATGCTATTCGTACAAAGCCATTCCTACTTCTTGCTGGTATCTCTGGAACAGGCAAGAGCCGAATTGTGCGTGAGTTAGCGTTTAAGTCATGTCCTAAGTACTTGCAAGATAAGGATGGTACAACTCCTGGCAATTACTGCATGATAGAGGTAAAACCAAACTGGCATGATTCAACAGAATTGCTCGGTTATTATAGTAACCTTAGCAAAGGATATCAGTTCAAGAAATTTGTACAGTTTCTCGTGAAAGCAAAGATGAACCCAGAAATTCCATTCTTTGTCTGTCTTGACGAAATGAATCTGGCTCCTGTAGAGCAGTATTTTGCGGAAATTTTAAGCATTCTGGAAACACGTAAGCACCCAAAGAATGGTGCAGGCGAAGTTGACATGAGTGTAATAAAGTCTGGTGTGATTGTTGAAGGTAAACACTTCTCGCAAATTTATCAAAAGGAAATGGGAGGTGTCATTTCTACAGTTGAGAAGAGAATAAGTGATGGTGACTGGTATGCGTCATTCTTCAAAGAGTCTCAAATGTCTGAAGAAGAAAAAGCTATCGTACAAAAAAAGCGATCTGAGTTTACTCTATGCGATGAGGGTCTTACCCTCCCCGACAATGTTATTATCATCGGTACCGTTAATATGGATGATACTACTCATCAGTTCTCGCGCAAGGTGATAGATCGTGCTATGACAATAGAGATGAACGGTGGAAAACTTAAGAATATGTTTGGTGGCAGTAACAATCTCCAATATCTTGAGGAAGAAGAACAGAAGAAATGGCAAGCTGCTTTCAAACAAGAGTACGTGAGTGCTGATGAGGTGTTGGCTGCTCATCCTAATGAAGCAGATGATATAGTTCAAATACTACCGGAAAAGCTGGAAGCAATCAATGTGGCATTGAAAGGTACTCCGTTTGAGGTAAGTTATCGCGTGCTGAACGAGCTGACTATCATGGTTGGTGTTATGCTTGATTACGCTCCTGATAAGGAACTAGAGAAAATCGTAGATAATGCGCTTGATCGCATCCTGCTGATGAAGATTCTCCCTCGTATTGAGGGCGATAGCGACATGTTCAATTTGAAAACAGCACAGACAGTTGGTGGTGTGACCTGTCACAATCGTCTGGAATGGTTAAGAGAATTGGCTCCAAGCATCAATTATTCAGAGGAAGAAGGTAAGGATCATCAGCAAACAGCAAAGAAGAAAATAGAAGAAATGATAGAGCGATTGGAAAACCAAGAGTTCACTCGTTTCTGGCCATAATATACAATAAGGTACGCTATGCAGACAGAAGTACTCCGATACATTCACAAGGAAGGTGACTATGAGATTGTTGTTCGCACTCAGGACATTAGTTACTCATGGCAACGCTTCAAGGGGCGCATTGACTACACAAGGAGAACAAATCCTGATGTCAGTGCACCAAGGGAGTATTGTGAATATACAAGTCAGGATGAGTGCCAGTTGGTATTGGGAAAACCCTTTGCTGACGACCTGACAGAGCATGAAGCCACAGAACTTGCAAAGACAGGAACCAAATGGACAGAACTGTGGCCTGTGATGTTCGAGACCTGCAAGTATCAAATCAATGTATTGTTCTATGGTGTTGAAGGGGTTCCCGAAATCTGCCATGTCAGAAAAGACATAGAAGAAAGTTTCTTCTACCAAGGAGAAACATACGATAAGGCAGGACATACGGTAAAGACGTATAGCGGAAACATAGACTTCCTAAATGAACCAGGCCGATTCCGATTGGAGTTCACATATCAGAAAGAAGGCAAAATCAGAAATTCTTTTGTCACGTTCGATGTTGTCTCGCCAAAACTCGATACAAAAAGCGACTACAAGTCATTGCTGAAAGAGGTAAATGATGAATATACAGATGTTATTTATCGTTATCTCAGTATCACTTTGCAACAATTCAGCCGTGGTCATGTTAACAATGATGCCACGTGGATGAGCGCTTTCCAAAGTGTTGTTGATGATTATGTAAAGAACGTAAAGAGAGTTATACAGAACCCTCATTCACAGATAGTAAACTACAGAACATCACGCAAAGCAGAGCAGATAAAGCATTGGACACCTGCCATGGAGGAATTGTATGGCGAAGTAGAAAAAGAAGGCAAATTGGAAGAGTTTTATTTCAGCTACGACGAGTCATGCTCTACTCATGACACCATGGAGAACCGTTTCGTCAAGCATACATTGCATAGTATCGGTAGGAAACTGGTAGTCATAATTTCTACAGTCCTGTCTGCTACACAGGAAGAATTATCAGAGAAGCATCGTAAGGTATGGATTGGCTATAGCGACACAATTAAGAAACTCTCCAAGCATCCTTTTTTCAAGACCATTAGCAGGTTTGACGGGTTAAAGCAAGAAAGCCTTGTGCTTCAAAGTAGAAATGGTTATCAGCAGATATACAAGGATTGGCTAAAACTGAAACGAGGTATTGACCTTTACAATGGTGCTGCCAACATCGGAACACTTCAGATATGGGAAATCTATGAATTATGGTGTTTCATAAAGATGAAGAAAATGGTGGCAGAGATAATGGGCATTAAGCCAGATATGCCGGACTTTGAATCTTTGGTTATAGAACCTAAGGGAACTTTGCTCAATCCATTTATAGATTCTACACTTGAGCATGTTGTGGAATATCACTATCCGAAAGCAACTGATGAAGATAGCGAAGAGCGCAAGGCTATGCTTCGTGCTCATGAGGGTGATGTCGTGACATTACACTATCAGCACACTTTCAATCGCAGGAGTGGTAATGATGAGTATAGCCTTGGTATCAATACTGCCACTACAGAACAGCGGCCAGATATTGTTTTAAACATTCGCAAGGCATCAGGTGAAATTGTGTTAACTTACCTGTATGATGCCAAGTATCGTGTTGTGAACGATAAGAAATTGGATAAGGACTTTGAACCTGAGGATATAGCAGAATCAGAGCAGTTGGCTGGAGGAGACTACCCACCAACGGATTCTATCAATCAGATGCATCGTTATCGTGATGCTATATATTATAGTAAGGAGCATGAACCTTATCGTTCCAAAGAAATCATAGGTGGCTACATTTTATTCCCTGGGCGTGGAGAAGATGAAAATATCCTGAAACGTTATTATAGCGCGAGTGTAGAAAATGTCAATATTGGTGCATTCCCTCTGTTGCCCTCTGTTGATAAAAGTAAGGAAGGTAGCATTCTTAGAGCGCACCTCAATTCGATTCTTATGGAGAAACTGGATACGGAGAGTCATGTGGCTAAAGCAAAGCCACAACGCACACTTGCGTATGTTACAGAAGAAGAAAAGGAAGGTATGCAACCTGGTGATCTTGTGATGATTGCATTGGCAGGCTCCAACGACAAACGTCAATGGACTTTGAATAAGCAATGGTATAACATACCTTTAGATAAGATTGCAGATTCACCATGGATGAAAGCAAAGTATCTGTTGCTTCACGTAAAGGGTGAGCAATGGACTGGAAATATTCGTAAGATCGTGAAATCCAATCATGATGTATGGACTGCTGATAAACTTACGAATGAAGGTTATCCTTCAATGCCTAGCAATCCCGCATATTTTATGATACGCATTCATAAAGAGACGGGCACGGATATTGAACTAAGGACAATGGTGTTTGATGTGAAGCGGATTCCGGCAGATGTAATCTATTGGGGTAATTCCAAAATGCCGTTCATGCTTGTAAGATTGAAGGATATAAACAAAATATCCGATCGGTTGTAATTGTATATATGTCTAAGAAATAGAAAAATATGAAGAAACAGACAAAACTTAGCATACAATGGTTTTACAATCTCCTTGAAAGGGGAGAATGCGACATTATGGACTTCAAGGAACAATTGGAGGACAAGATGTCGTTTGGCAAGTCGCTGAAGAACTTTGCTCCTAAGTATGATGAAACGGCAAGGGATGTTGTTGCGTTTGCCAACCACAAAGGTGGTTTTCTGTTTATTGGTATTGTTGACGATAGTAAGGAAATCAATAAGGACTTTGTATACCAAGACAGTAAGGTATTTGAACTAATTCATCAGGTACAGGACAGAACAGAGCCTACGATAACCCTTATTCCGCATAAAATAAATGTGGAAGGCAAGGATTTGCTGGTGTTGGAAATACCTTTCTCCACTCAACTTCACCGTACAAGTCGTGGGGAGTTTCTTATTCGTAGCAATGATGGTAATCGTCCGATAGAGCCATACGAGATGGCAACCATCATGGCAGAAAAGGGGCTTATCGTTTATGACCAAAAGACTTGGCATATTAGTGGCGAGTGGCTGGATCAAAAGCGTTTGTCCAAACTTCATGATATGATAGAAGCTAAGAATGCAGATAGCCCATATCTGGATAAGTCACAGGATGATTTGCTTGACTCTCTCGGTATGACAAAGGATGAAGGAGGCGAGGTATTACCGACAACAACTGGTTTGTTGTTCGTAGGCAACCAGAATGCCCTCAGGGAACTCCCGTATTATGAGGTGAAGTATATTCACTACTTTGAGGACGGCACATACAAGCCATACGAATACAAAGGCAATATTATTGAAGTTGCAACAGCCTGTTTTAATCAACTGAAAGCCGAGATCCGTCAGAAAGAATACATCTTCGGATTGTTCCGTGAGTATGTTGAAGACTATTCCGAGATCGTGATAAGAGAGTTGTTGGTCAACGCATTAGCCCATAGAGATCTAAGTCGTCAGCAGATTATTGAGATTAGAAAGTATGACGATGGCGGTTATCTTGAAATTGAAAGTCCTGGCACTTTCCCTGAAGGTGTCACATCTGAGAATTTCTTGCGCAAGACAAACCCAAGGAATCCTAACGTAATGGACATACTTAGAGAGATTGGACTTGCAGAGAAGGCTGGTAGTGGATTTGACAAGATTTTTACTGATTTACTGAAGAAAGGGAAATCGCTGATTAAGCCGGAAGAGACAGAGACCTCTGTGATATTCAGAGTAAAAGCTGATGTAGTTACAGAGAAACTGATAGAGTTGTCCTTACAATATGAGAACCAAACCGGCAAGGCAATAAAGCTGGATGAACTGCTAGTACTGTCGGAAATTGTAAAGCACAAACAGGTTAAGTTCGCAGATTTGTCTTCTGCTCCTAATATTAGTACCTATCGCCTACAAAGCATCTTGGATAAGCTTCAGAAATTGGAATTTGTAGAAACATCTGGCAAAACATCTGGCTTGTCATACATACTGCACATCAGCAAGCGTAAGAATACAAGCGACAAGATAGACTATGTGACAAACAAGAAACAGGACAAAGCACGTCAAAAGGAAGCCATACTTCGTTATCTCGACTCTGTAGATACCATCAATAATGCAGAAGCTCGTGAATTGCTGAAACTTGCAGAAAAGGATCGCTCAAAAGTATCTCGTTTGTTTGCAGAATTAGTTAAAGAACAAGAAATTCTGAAAACGGAAGATAGTAAACCTAATAATGTGATATACAGAAGAATAAGTAAAGGCTAATAGTGTAAATTCGTTTGCATTTCCGTTTGCAGAAATGATTTTTGCAAACAGAATTGCAAACGGAATTGCAAACAGGACTCTAACAATGATAGGTGATTTTATCTTTTCATGGGCAGAGAATGCTGAAGGCAGAATGGTGCATGTTGACAGTGTGCCAAGAGGTCTTCGGTGTGGCTGTACATGCCCAAACTGCCATGAACCATTACTGGCAAGGCATGGTGAAAAGAATGAACATGGCTTTGCACATCATAGCGACACTCGCGGTGCAAACCTAAATATCTGCTACATGGTCATTCTATACAAGTTGGCAGAGCAGATTATTCAGACAAAGAAAAGAATCCATGCTCCTTCGTATTATGCCATCTTTCCAGAAAAGGATATTGACTTCGTTGAAGTTAAGGTCGATAGCTGTTATGAACGGGACGACAAACAACCTGACGTGATAGCAACAACAGCTGATGGCACGCAATACCTCATAGAGTTCACCTTTGACTATAAGGTGCAGCACAAACAAGCCATTGACTACAAGAACCTCAACTGTCTGGAGATAGATCTATCAAAACAGAGCCTTGAAACGGTTGAGAAGTTTCTCCTGGAGAGTAATGATGACAGAAAGTGGCTCAACAACCAAAGTTACTTCGAAAACATTGTACCTCGCTATCAAAAGGCAAACAGGGTGATAGAGGTGAAAGATGAGGAGTTCTGTGCGTCATGCGAATTGAAAGATTCTTGTTCTGGAGTCAAGCGAAAAGGATTTTATGCTCCTCTTGTCATTGAAAATAGCGGTCGCAAGTATCGTATATGCAAACCTGAGCAATACCAGGAAGACCTTGAAGCGTATCACAAATGGCTAAAGGAAGAAGAGAAGCGTAAGAAGCGTGAAGAGGGATTTCGTAGAAAAGAAGCAGAACGTCAACGCCAACGAGAAGCAGAGTGGGAACGAGAAAGACAGATACGCGAACAAGAACGCGAGCAGGAAAGACTTCGCCAAGAGCAGGAAGCTGCAGAAAAACTCGAAGAACGGAGGAAACTCATTGCAGCCCAGCAAGAGGCAAGAAGACAAGCAGAACTCAATGCACCACCTTTGGATCCAAGTGAAAGAACATGTTTTATGTGTGAGTCAAATCTCAGTTGGATGAACAGACCAGGCGATAGATATGCTCACTGCGGATGCTATTCAAGCATGAGAGTTTCCAAGAATACACCACCAGAATCGGCACAAACTTGCCGAGGATTCAAACGCAAGTTTTAATCACACCTTTATAACATGCAACAGGAGCAACAGAAATACGACTCCCTTCTTTTAGAATTGGGAAAATTGAGGACGGAGAATGCTCGTTTGAAGGAGATACTTCAAGCGAATGGGATTGCGTATGAAGTTGCTACTGCCAATACAGACGAAGAGAAGGTTTACTCTGATATTATGTTCCCTGATGTTCATCTGGGAAAAGATGAGAGAGTCGAGTTGTTCCGCAGTTTGTTCCGTGGGCGAGAAGATGTATTCGCCCGGAGATGGTATAGCAAAGCAACGAATAAGGGTGGTTACCAACCTGTTTGTATAAACGAATGGAGAAGAGGAATCTGTGACAAAAAGGCTGTCAAGTGTGCGGATTGCCCAAACCGTAATTTCCTACCACTTGGGTATGATGAGATTTGCAGACACCTTATTGGCAATGACGAAAACGGATGTGATGTGGTTGGTATCTATGCCATCATGCCGGATAACAACTGTGCTTTCCTGTGTACTGACTTTGATGATAAGAGTTGCAAACATGGATATAAGGATGATGTGCAGGCATTTGTTGGCGTTTGTCGTGATTGGAACATACCTTACTCTATTGAACGCTCGCGTTCGGGTGATGGTGCTCATGTTTGGATATTCTTTGATGATGTTATTCCTGCCTACAAGGCACGAAGGCTTGGCAATGCGATTCTGACAGAGGCAATGAGCCGTGACGGAAGAATGGCATTCGACTCTTACGACAGATTCTTTCCAAACCAAGACAGAATGCCAGAAGGAGGATTCGGAAATCTCGTTGCTTTGCCATTACAAGGTAAAGCACGTAAGGACTTGAATAGCGTATTTGTTGATGATGAGTTCTTTGCGTACAGAGACCAATGGGCTTATCTTGCACAAGTTCAAAAGATTGAAGAACAAAAGGTTGATGTCATACTGCAACAACATATCCATGAAGACTTGGGAGTCTTGTCAACCTCAAGCGAGCGTAAGCCATGGGTAACACCTGTACCTCAAAATATCAATAGTGCTGATTTTACCAAAGCAATAACCATCACAGTAGCTGATAAAATCTACATTCCCCTCAATTCTGTTTCTGCTAAGGTGCTCAACCATATCAAACGCATTGCTGCATTTCGCAATCAGGAGTTCTACAAGAAGCAAGCAATGCGCATGTCCACATACGGAATACCTCGCATCATATCGTGCTTTGACATTACAGATGATTATCTTGCAATGCCGAGAGGGTGCAAAGAGGCTATCATGAAGTTACTTGACTCAAATGGCGCAAAATACACTATCGTTGACGAAACGAATCATGGTAAAGCTGTAGCTGTCACTTTTCTTGGAACAGAACGAGAGGAACAACTTGACGCAATTGAATCGTTACTTCCCTTTGATAATGGTGTACTCCATGCTACCACAGCCTTCGGAAAGACAGTTACTGCTGCATCTTTGATTGCAAGACGTAAGGTGAACACACTTATTCTCGTTCACTCCAAAGCTTTGCTAACGCAGTGGCATGAACGATTGAGTGAGTTTCTGGATATTGATTACAAGGAGTCAGAACCTGTCAAAAAACGAGGACGTAGGAAAGCGTTCTCGCCAATAGGTTGTCTTGATTCCACAACAAACACCGTCCATGGAGTTATTGACATTGCCTTGATGCAGTCATGCTTTGAGGATGGAGAGGTGAAGTCATTTGTTCAAGACTATGGCATGGTCATTGTGGATGAATGTCATCATGTGTCTTCTATTACCTTTGAAAAGGTTCTTAAGTCCGTGAAGGCTCAATATGTACATGGATTGACGGCAACTCCAATCCGTAAAGATGGTCAGCAACCTATCATCTTCATGCAATGTGGCCCGATACGATTCTCAGCTGACTCCAAAAGCCAAATTCAAAAACAGTCGTTCCGCAGATACCTCATTCCACGATTCACATCTTATCGCAGCATAACCGACGACAAACAGTCGTTTCCTGCTTTACAAAAGAGTCTTGCGGCAGACGAGGTTCGTAATTCTCTTATTGTAGATGATATACGTAAAGCTGTGGAGAGTGGCAGAACGCCAATAGTTCTTACTGGCATCAAGCAACATGTGGATCTTTTGGCAGAGAAGCTAAAACCTTATGCAAAAAATGTAATTCAATTGACAGGAGCTGGGACAGCCAAGGAAAAGCGCGAGACACTACAAAGGCTTCAAGAAATTCCCGCAGATGATCTTCTGGTAATTGTTGCAACCGGACAATACGTTGGTGAAGGCTTTGATTATCCTCGTCTTGATACATTGTTCCTTGCCTTACCAATCTCGTGGAAGGGACGATTGGAGCAGTATGCAGGTCGCCTTCACCGTGAGAATGACGGAAAGAAAGACGTTCGTATCTATGATTACATTGACATTCATGAGCCTGTATGTGATAATATGTATCATAATCGCCTAAGAGCATATGCAGCCATAGGGTATCAGACAATTCAAATAGGACAACCAACACTGTTTGGGAAGATTGGCGATTTGCCTGCGTATTCTGAAGATAGTCAGATTTTCAATGGAATGACCTTTTTCAAGTCTTTGATAAAAGATATTGCCACAGCAAAACGATCTGTTGTCATTTCTTCACCAAGACTATATCGTGTTATGAACAACAAACTTGTTTCTCTGCTGAAAGAGCAAAGTGCCAATGGTGTTGAAGTTGCAATCGTAACCGCAATGCATGATGAGCAGTGCGATTTCCTTCAATCGTCAGGTCTTCATGTTACAACCAAACCAAACTTGAAACTTTGTACAATAATCATAGACAAGTCACTTGTTTGGTATGGAAGTGTGAATGCTTTGGGCTACAATTCGGATAAAGACAATATAATAAAGATGAAGGATAAAAAACTAGCGGATGAGATACTTGGCATAGTGTTAAATTGAACATGCTTCGTATGATAGGCTATATGAACCTCGTTTATGAAGGTGGTCAGAAGGAGATTTTACAGAAGCTTTACAGAAACTTTACAGAAATAGACAGAAAAAAGTAGTGAGCTGTGTTAACGGTTGCCTTACTCGTTATGACGCCGTATTTCACGGCTCCATCCTATACATGGCATTAATTGAAATATCACTTAATCATCAATTATTTCACGAAATTTCAAAAGGTCACGAAAGATGAGTTTTGGTTCGAAAAGGTCACCTAAAGGTCACCATAAAAAGAAATCAAGCAGCTAACTTGACGTTAACTGCTTGATTATCAAGGTGGACCAGCTAGGGCTTGAACCTAGGACCTCCAGATTATGAGTCTGTTGCTCTAACCAACTGAGCTACAAGTCCGGGGCTCATACGTAGATACGTACTCGCTTTTGTGGGTGCAAAGATACTGCTTTGGATGGAATTTACCAAATTTTTCGGCAAAAAAGTTGAAAAGGGCATCTACTTTCCGCATTTGGAATCAACCATTAAGACGATGGTTGACAAAATGATAGCCGACGCGGGCTGTGGCAGGGGTATGCTGACGCCCGAAATCAGTGACTTTGGTTAATTTTGAACAAATTACAGTGCGCCCGAGCAAAAAAATAGGGTAACTTGCTTTGTTCTGCTCTATACTTTCAGTAATTTTGCACCACAATATTATAATAATGATGCTAACAGGGATTAAGAATATAGTCTTCGACCTGGGCGGCGTGCTCGTCGACCTCGACGGAAAGCGCTGCATCGATGCCTTCGATGCCATCGGATGCCACGCCATCAGCGACTACGTGCGCCTCCACCGCACCGAAGACTTGTTTTACGACATAGAGATAGGCCACACCACCACCGCCGAGTTCTGCCGTGAGGTGAGACGCATCACCGCTGTGCCAGCCACCGACACGGCGATTGTCGGAGCCTGGAATGCGCTGCTCACCACCATCGCCGACGAGAAGAAGCAACGCCTGCTCAGTCTGCGCCGCGACTACCGCGTGTTCCTGCTCAGCAACACCAACGATATGCACTGGCGACTCTGCGCCGACCATCTCTTCAACTATGGCCCCTGGCGTGCCGACGACATGTTTGAGCGCATCTATCTCTCCTACCGGCTGCATCTGGCCAAGCCCGACCCCGCCATCTTCAGCCATGTGCTCGCCGACGCCGGTCTACAGGCCGACGAGACGCTCTTTATCGATGACAATGCCGACAACTGCCGCGCAGCCCAGTCCTTGGGCATACACACACTGCTGCAGTCTGCGGCCAACGACTGGATGCAACGCTTATGAAAATCATCACCCATACCAACACCATACCCCAGCCCACAGTAGCCACGATAGGCTTCTTCGACGGCGTGCATCTGGGCCACCGCCACCTCATTGACGACGTGCGCACCATTGCCGCCGAGCGCAAGCTGGCCACAGCGGTGGTGACCTTCGATGCTCATCCGCGCCAGGTGCTGCAGCAGGACTTCATCCCCCAACTGCTCAGCACCACCGACGAGAAACTGAAGATGCTCGCAGCCACAGGTGTCGACTACTGCGTACTGCTCCACTTCGACCGCAGTCTCGCCGCGCTCTCTGCCTATGACTTTATGCGCCAGGTGCTACGCGAGCAAGTCCACGCGCGAGTACTCGTCACCGGCTACGACAACCGCTTCGGACACAACCGTGCCGAGGGGTTCGACGACTACGTAACCTACGGCCGACAGCTGGACATCGACGTGATGGCTGGCACGCCTTTCGAGCATGAGGGCATGAGGGTGAGCTCGTCGCTCATACGGCGATGTCTCTCCGAGGGCGATGTCGACAGCGCCCGACAGGCATTGGGTTACACCTACTCGCTCCGAGCCCCCATCGTAAGCGGATATGCCGAAGGCCGGCGCATGGGGTTCCGCACCGCCAATCTCGACATGACCCACATCTCCAAGATGCTGCCTGCCCGTGGCGTCTATGCCACCCGCGTGCGCATCGACGATACCGGCGCATGGCTCCCCGCCATGACCAATGTGGGATGCCGCCCCACCTTCGGCCGCACCGACACCACCATAGAGACCTACATCTTCGATTTCGACGCCAGCCTCTATGACCACAGTCTTGAGGTGGCCTTCTGTCACCGTATGCGCGACGAACGCCGCTTTGCCGACGAGGTCGCCCTCACTGCCCAGCTCGCCGACGACGAGCGCCAAGCCCGACAACTTTTAACTCACACGATATGAACAAGAAAATAGCCAAAGGATTAGTGCAGGTAGGTATCTATCTGCTCGTATTCATAGTCATCCAGATTGTGGTCATGCAGGTGGTAGGCATCTGCTCGCTTCTGGCACAGGGCTTCAACGCCTCAGAGATTGTCACCCGTATGACCGACGGCAGCATGCTGTCCGACGGCAAGACGCTCTGTATCTTCTTCGCCATCAATGCCGTGCTCGCCTCGCTGCTCTTTGTGCGCCGAGGCTGGGCGCCCGTCTCACGCAGCTACCTGCAGTCGCGCCCGTGGGCGATGCTCTTCTGGGTAGTCATCCTCTCTCTGGGTACCCTCATCCCCTTCGCTTTTATCGAAGAGCTGACCGACGTACAGATGCCCGAAGCTACCCTCCGCGCCTTCTCTGCCATGCTGCGCGAACCCGTGAGCTACGCCGTCCTGGGCGTGCTCGTGCCGCTTGCCGAAGAGCTGGTCTTCCGCGGCGCCATCCTCCGCACCCTGCTCACCCTCACCCATCGTCGCTACCACTGGGTGGCTATAGCCATCTCGGCAGTGCTCTTCGCCGCCGTCCACGGCAACCTCGCACAAATGCTCCACGTGGTACCCATGGGACTGTTGCTCGGCTGGCTCTACTATCGCACCGACAGCATCGTGCCCGGCGTCATCATGCACTCCATCAACAATTCTGCCGTATATATCATCACCAATCTCGTGACCGCCAATCCCGAAGCGCGCCTCATCGACGTCTTCGGCACCCAGCAGCACGTATGGATGGCCGTGGGCTTCAGCCTCTGTCTCTTCATCCCTGCCCTCTTCCAGTTGGCAGTAAGGCTCAAGAAGGCATAAAGTCATCAACAGCCACAAACCAAGCGGGGTATCGATGGATGTCGATACCCCGCTTGGCATATAAGGTTACTTAATCAATGACTATTATATTAGGTAATTATATACTATTAGACCCCAAGCACCGCAATGAGCACTACCATAATTGGCAGTGCTCAACTTTTTTCGGTAAAATAACATATCAATGATATGTTATACGTATAAGGGAATTGTTGATGCTGGTTTTTTATCGTAATTTTGCTATGTTTTAACAAGCAAAGTAAATACCATGATAGATTTTTCCAAATTCAACAGCCTTATAGCAATGACAATGTACTTTAACAACGAAGACGTCTGCAAGGATGCAATCATTGAGACACGTTGGGGAAAAGAACAAGAGCAGGATGTTGTCTGCCCTTATTGCGGACAGCACCATTGTGTGACCAGAAAAGACGGGAAATTCCGTTGCAACCATTGCAAGCGCAACTTTACGTGCAAGGTGGATACCATTTTTGAGGACAGCAACCTTTCACTTGTAAAGTGGTTCATTGCCATGTATCTTATTTCCTCACATAAGAAGGGCATCTCGTCCTGTCAGTTGGCACGTGACATCAAGGTTACTCAAAAGACCGCTTGGTACATGCTCCATAAGGTACGTGCATTGTATGCGCAGAATGATTCAGAGGCACTAAGTGGAGAGGTAGAGTGTGATGAAGTGTATATCGGAGGAAAGGAGAAATGGAAGCATCAGTCTATGAGGACTCCCAAGACACAGGGCCGTTCAGTCAAAACCAAGACGCCTGTATTCGGGATGATGGAACGTTCTGAAATTAAGAATAAGAAAGGTAATATGGAGTTTATGTCTTATGTCCGTGCTATGGTTGTTGAAAAGATAGACAGAGCTACATTGGAACCTATCATCGGTCAGTTCATTGAAGACGGTTCTACCGTCTTTACTGATGAACTTAGTGCATATAACCACGTTGGAGACATGGGGTACAACCATCGTGTTTGCAATCATAGTGCATTACAGTTTGTTTGTGAGGATGACGGTTCGGTGTATACCAACAACATAGAGGGCTTTTGGAGCCATTTTCGTAGAATGATTACTGGTTGCTATCACGATGTTTCAGACAAGCACCTTCAGACATACATTGATGAGGCTTGCTTCCGTTGGAATACAAGAAAGATGAGTGAGTCGAAAAGATTTACTGATATGTTCACTACATCTATAGGTTTGGTTAAATCAAACAAGGAGTTTAAGTTGTGTGTTGCCGCATAAAATGTTATTATTTTTAAAACTATTGTAATACTTATATTAAAGAATTATACACATGGTAAAGAAGATAATCAAGTTAACAGAGTCAGAACTGATTGAGCATATTCGTAATGTTGTGAATGAAGCAATAAACGAAATGGATGGAAAGACACATGCAAGAGTTTCAAATGCTGTAAAAAGAGCAAAGGAGTTAAATCAGCAGAGTATCTTTACAACTCCTGTTGAGAATCGTCCTAATAATCCAATTGTTCATGACGATGTTATTGCAAGAGGTAAGGGCACAGAACAAAGAGCAAATCAAGCATTGATAAGTCCTTTCTCAAACACAACATTTTTGTTTTACGCCACTACTCGTTTAGGTAGAACAACTTTCTTGACATTCAAGGCTCAAGATATTAAGAAACTTATGATGGGAGTTGCTATATTAAGTGGTGAAGTTATGTACGATGGTGATATGTTAATTGGTGATATACATATTGATTTTAATACTGGGAGAGTCTTTTATAAAGAAAAAAAGAGTAGATATACTTATACCCTTGAACCAGATAATAGAACCAAAAAACAATGGGATGCATTACTTGAGCAATTGAAAATGTCATTAGACAATAGAATATAATAAAATAAATGATATGATATGATGAATAACACAAGAAACAGAGTAAGATTGACAGAGGGTCAATTACATAATGTGATAAAGGAATCCGTTAAACAAGTTCTTTCTGAACTTGATTGGAAAACATATGCTAATGCTGAGAAGAAGATGAGTGAACGCGGAACTAACTATTGGAGAGGACTGGGAGAGAAGTGTCCTGATGCAATTAGCAAGGCAGCAAATGCAAGGATACGTGCAGAACGTTTAGGTAACGCTGCAAAAGATGCATTTAATCGTGATTATGGATATAAACAAGGCGATTGGCTTGATGATGACTACGCAGAAGTTGGTATGGGTGGAGATTTTGGAAGTACTGAAGAATTTGCTCCACATGCTGCTGCTTGGAAACACTATGGAGTTGCTTCTACAAAACAATTCCCTCACGGGGTTTATACTGCGGAAAGAACACCTGAAGAGTTTTTTGAGGGCAATCCAAATGCGGATGATGCGATAAATGCCTATAACAATGCAAGGGGCGAAATGCATAACTATAAGAAGGGTAAATATAGTTATGAACCAAACGGACGTGGTTGGCATTTGAAAGATGATATGGATGAGTCAATTCGTAGAGCAATAAGAAAGGTTTTAAAATAAAGAAAGAAGGGGTCATGCCAAAAGTAACTGACACGACCTCTTTTTGTTTTTATACGTAATGTGTCATGGTAAGTACATGTTTTTAGACAACAATTCTGTAATTGCCATTTTCAAGTATTTTATGCCTAAAAGTATATAGTTGCCTTTTTTTAAGTATTTTGGGCAACTTCGATGTTATTGCCCTAAAAATGCCATTTGGGGGTCAAAAAGTATATAATTACCTTATATTAATAACTTGAATTCTGTTTTAATTTCTTGTTTAAATCTAAACATCTTTGTGGTATTGGAAAAACCGTTGTAAACCCAGTAAACTCCTTTTCTAATGGAGTTCTTTGATCATATGCCTTGGTATATTCGCCAAAACGGATGAGATCTTGACGTCTCCAACCTTCCCAAACCAATTCCAGCAGACGCTCCGTTAGAATGTTGTCCAAATTGGCTTCCACATGAGGCATTCCTACTCGGTCTCTTATAGCGTTCAGCTCTATTGAACCATCCTCGCCATTGCGAACTTTCGCCTCGGCTTCCATCAACAGCGCGTCACCATATCTAAAAAGGACGATATCGTTGTCAACCTGCCGTCCGTCCGAATAGGCGGTTCGGTCAACCTCGTATTTGCCCACACGGGCACCTGCCGTCTGTTTATATGGACTGTCACTGAGGTTCAGTTTCAGCTCAAGCGGCATATAAACCAATGGTTTTCCGTTGTCCAAATATATCTTCTTTCCGTCAACAAGCACGGTATCTGCATAGAAGTTTATTTTGAATCTATTGTCAACATGGTCCGTTCCGTAACCGAAAGCCTTGACGGTTGAGACTGTTGCACATGTGCCGTTTTCGGAAGAACCACCATAAGCCCCACCATGTTTGTAGTGGCGTGAGCGGAAAAGATAGTGATATTCATTCAAATATAGGTTCTTGTCCAACGGAATAGTAAAAATATTCTCCTTTGAACTTTCGTTGTGAACAGCGAAGTTTGAAGCGTAATCACCTTCTAATTCATAGCCTTCTTGCCGCAGTTGCTCGCAATACCAGATGCAGGTTTCCCAAGCGTTCTTCTTCTCACCATTCACATTGAAGTAAATGCTTTTCCCATCCTGTCGCTTGCCGTCGGTCCAATTGTCATCCGTATATATTTCCGCATTCAAGGCAAGTTTTGCAAGCAGGAAGTTTACGACCGGGCGTGTCACACGTCCGTAATAGTCACCCTCCTTGTTGGAATGCTCATCGGCGAGCTGTGGGGCAACATCCTGCAACTCGTCAACAATAAACTTGAATACCTCGCTTCTTTCGCTTTGCACCACTTGCTCCAATTTCACGTCGTATGATGTCACGATAGGAACACGCCCAAACATATCCATCGCATAATAGTAGAACAAGGCTCGTACAGCTCTTACCTCTGACGTGAAATTTCTTGTCTGTTCTGCTGAAAGCAGAGTCTTATGGCTATCAATGATAGAAAGCGACTGGTTAGATATAACTATTACCTTGAAGAGGTATTTCCATACATTATATAAGTTAATATCATTGGCATTCCACTTGTGCTGGTACATGTTCTCCCACAAACCGCCATCATACCAGTCTCCTCCACGAATCGGAATCATAGCCTCATCGGTAGTCAAAGTATTGTAGTCGTAAATACCCCGGCAAGTTCCTTGAAGCCCTTCAGACTCCTGATTGCTCCCTATGTAGTTGTACAGGGAAGCTACTGCGTTTTTGTATATATTATCTGCATTATTGTAGATTGCCTCCTGGTCCAGTTGGTCTTTGGGATGCTCATCCAGACAGCTACTGAAGCAAAGCATTAGCGGTACTGCTAATATGTATTTAATAATCGTCTTCATGCTCTTTTCGTTTTAGAATTGTACACTCAATCCCAATGAATAAGTACGGTATAATGGATAGTTGCGTTTGTCGTCAATACCCATCGTGCTGTTAACAACATAGCTGTTTATCATTGGGGTCAAACCTCTATAGCCTGTGATTGTTCCAAGGTTGCTAATGTTGCATGATACACGCAAGGAACGTACAAACTTGCTTTTCAAAGGTACATTATATCCTAATGTCAAGTGTTCAAAGTTCAGATAATCGCCTTTTTCGAGCCAATAGTCTGAGACTCTCTGGTCTACGATGTTCTTCTTTGGAGCATCCTTCAATACATTGTAGTCCGGGAAGCACGCCATACTTGTGTAAGCCAGTCCTGTTCCGTTGAAGATATTGTGCCCGAATGCACCGTTCATCTGCAACGCGACATAGATGTCCTTGTATCTGAAACTAATATTTGAACCAAGAGTCACCTTTGGTGTGGCTTGTCCGGCAATGTATCGGTCGCCACCATCGCTCAAGTCAACCTTACCGTTGTGATCAAGGTCCTCAATGTCATAAAAATAACTGCCGTTCTCATTCTTGACGAGTCCCTTGCAATGTGGCAGGTAGAAAACGCCAAGTGGCTGTCCTACTATCTGATAGACCACATTGTTGTCGCCACCGTTCTGTCCTGCACCGTCCAGTGAACCAATGGCGGTGACGTTCGCTGCCGTCATGCTCATACCCTTGTAATCTCCGCTCAGAGAGATAAGTTTGTTACTTTGGAACGACAGATTCATATTGATGTTCAGTTCCATGTCTTTCTTGCTTATGGGCTGTACTGACAAGCCAAGCTCCAATCCGCGATTGGACATGGAACCGATGTTTGCCAGCAATGTGTTATAAGCGAATGGCGGAACGGGAACCTCGTAGGCATAGAGCATGTCGGAGGTCTTTGAATAGTAGTACTCTGCCGTGAGCATAATGCGGTTGGCAAAGAAACCGAAGTCAGCACCGATGTTGAAGGTGGTCTTTGTTTCCCACCTCAAGTCAGGATTGTTGTTTCTCACCATTCCGAGTGTCACTGTTGGCGAGCTCTTTACAGGTACTATACCCGTCTGTCTTACGGTGTTCATGGTTGTGTAGGCAGAGATACCGCCAAGGTTGCCAGCCTGTCCCAAGCCTGTACGGAGCTTGAGCATGGACAACGGCTTCACGTTGACAAGAAAATTCTCCTTCTTCATATCCCAAGTGAATGATACGGACGGGAAAAATCCCCATGTATTGTCGTCGCCAACCATTGAAGAACCGTCACCACGTGCATTAACCGACAGCAGGTAGCGGTCAAGCAAAGAGTAGGTGACACTTCCCATCACGGAAGCCAAGGACTGATCTTCGTATGTACTTTCTGTACCGCCATAAGGTCGGACTGCGGTAGCGCCCAGATTGTTGTAACCGAAATCATTTGTCGGAATGCCCTTGGCATACATCCAAAAGGCTGTCTTTGTCAATTTTCGGTATTCGCTGCTTGCCTCTGCGGATATTCTGTGTATGCCTATCTGCTTGTTGAAACTGAGGGCCACATTGCCCAGCCATTCCTCCTTCTTGAACTCGCCACGGTACACGTTGCCCTGTGCCCATACCCATGTAGGGCAGAACATTCCGTTTTCCGTAGAACCATACAGATATGATGCGAATGTGGAAATGCGCCAGTTTGGATTGAAGTCATAGCTCAGCTTTATGTGTGCGTCAAAATTCAAATCCCTGGAGTCGTTTTTCTCGTCAAGCACTATGCCAGGAGGGTTGACGTGGGTGGCTGACTCGTTCTTCAGCCAGTTCCCGTTCTCGTCAGTTCCCGCTGGCAATGTCGGATTTTGGCAGGCTGCAGAATAGAAGAGCATCTGTGTGTCAAAAATATCATGGTTCTTGAATGAAGAGCCGAAAACTCCGAATTCTCCGGTTAGTCTGTCATTGAAGGCTTTCTGGGTTACATCAACCTTGGCAACAAAAACGTTATAGTCCATCTTCTTGATGATGGTGTTGTGGTCCATTACTCCGAAAGATGCACGATAGTTTGACTGTGGCGTACCTCCGCTGAATGCAAGGTAATGATTGTTCACCATACCCGTGCGTGTTATCACCTTATAATTATCGGTATTGAAACCTCCGTTGTTGCAATA
This sequence comes from Prevotella sp. P5-64, assembly GCF_002251285.1. Taxonomy (NCBI): domain Bacteria; kingdom Pseudomonadati; phylum Bacteroidota; class Bacteroidia; order Bacteroidales; family Prevotellaceae; genus Prevotella; species Prevotella sp. P5-64. Next base: position 134,677 of record NZ_NPJK01000076.1, on the reverse strand, counting down.
GATACCCAATGCCTTTGCCGTTGCGACATATTCAGCAGCATTGAGCATCTCCAGGTGTTTGTACCTCCGCTCGAAGCCAACATTACCCTCATACGAGATTTGGAATCCTCGTCCTGTGCCTTTCTTGGTTTTCACCTCTATGACACCCGAAGCTCCTCGTGAGCCGTACATGGCAGTCTCGGTAGCATTCTTCAAGATGCGGAAACTCTCAATGTCGGCAGGATAGATTGTAGAAAGTGTAAACACATCGGATGTGACACCGTCAATCAGTACCAAAGGGTCGTTACCTCCGATAATGGAGGTTGTACCACGTACTCGCACACTATTGAGCATAGCCATACGATCCAGACCGTTGGATGTCACATTGACACCAGCAGCCTGACCACTCAACACGTCGAGGGCGTTGTTGGCAGCACCCTTGTTGGAATGATTTCCAACTATCTTTATTATATTACTTTCATTGGCAATGGTATCTTTCCGTTCTATAGGAACTTGCTTTTGTGCATGAGCCAAAGAACTGCAAAAGAGCAATAGAAGAAGTAATGTGGTTTTTTTGCCATTTGCCATTTTCTATTTCTATTATTTAGGTTAAGGATGATTTCCAAGAAACAAAGATAAGGCGCAACACATGAAAAAAAGTATACAGGCTCCAATATTTATGCTTTATTAACGATAGAAACCATTAATAGTCGCATTATCTTCTGTTAATTACATGGCGTCAGTGCAAAACAAGAAACTGAGACTGTTACTCTTATGTAAAGAGAATGTAATTAGCACTAAGTTTATGCATTTATTGGATTTTTCCCTTATTTCACTGATACTCTGCATTACAAGTTCTGCAACTTCAAGAGACGATGATTGTACTGAGAGAATACGTTGAGCTCTAAAGTGTAAGTGTTCTACATCTCGTTGGCAGTTTCATTCTCATGCCAAGAGTGCGCGCCGGCATCTTTCATTTGGAGAGTTATACTATAGTGAGTCCACGAAAGACACTTTGTGGTTTTCTTGTCAGTGATAGAAAAATGTTTTCATAGTGGTTATGCAAGTCTACATAATCAATAACACTGCGGTAGTCTACTGTTTCTCTCCGTTTACGACTGCATTGGTCATATCTGAGCCACCGCAGATGACACACGGCGCAGGGCGTGGTACGAAGTCCGAGAGTATTACTCCGTTTCTCTTGAGACGCGTCTGGGAGAGGGGCTTTTAGGAGCCACTCTCCCAGCAATAATTCTAAACCGGAGGCAACCGGCACAAAGCTGATAGGCAGGGAGATGCCACGGGAAGACCCTATCCCAATCTTTCTAAAGCGGGAGCAAGTCTATACCTATACATTATATTATATAGAGGTCACTCACACTTCCCTTGCCCACACCCAGAGGCAGACCGCTAACTGCCGCCGGCACCCCAGCCTTCCGTGGGAGCAACATTGGCAGGACGGGAGTCACTGTCGGGGCCCAGCTTCAGGAAGAACTGATGGTTGAGGCTGCACATGTGCTTGTAGCCCTTGGCATCGTCAAAGCCAAAGAAGCCCTGCAGGAAGTAGACGGGCGTACAGCCACCGGCATCAAAGGTTCCGCTGCTGACTTCACGCATGGCAACGCCATCGGAACGCCTCAGCGTAGCACGGTTTTCCACTCTGAGTCCCGACACGCTGTAGGGAAGCAGCCTGCTCACCACAAACTGCGTATTGCCTTTATCGTCCTTGGAGAGCTTTACCTCGACCATCACATGGGCGTCATAGCCGTCGATGTCAGAATAGAGGATGTAGCGCACCACCTCATCGCCCTCGTCATTCTTGGCCTGCATCAGAGGCTCCACACCCACCGGCAGAGGCTGCACTTTGAAATGACAGGTGTCGGTCAGCGTTATGCCTTTCTTCCTCCACTCTTCAGGACCAGAGCCACCGGTGGTGTTCTTGAGCTGCGCTTCGCTGAGCAGCACCTCCGTACGCTTCACATACCGACGTATGTCGTCCTGAGTCAGCCCACGCGCCTTGAAGTGGTCATAGCTCACGGCATAATGCTGCGACAGGCGTGCCAGCGAGTCATACTGCTGCTGGGTCACCTTGTTCTTCAACCACTCGGGCGGCAAGTCGCCCTTCTTCGTATACGGATTATACACCAACACTTTGGGCGTCTGCCCAAACGCCAGGCATGCCACCATCAGGAGGATGCCGGTCATCAAACACTTTCTCATAGGCAAATACATTGGATGTTACACATTGGGATAACTCTCTCTTGATAGATTACAGCCCAAAGATAGGGAAAATGGAAGATACGGAGCAAGTCTTTTCCGTTAAAAATCAATACCGTTAATCGTTTTTAACCATCGCCCCCTCCGCCCGCCATCAACAGCAAGGGCCATCCGCTGGTGTGGATGGCCCTTGTCGTTATTTATAGTGTCACACGGTTACACACCGCCATGCTTGCGGCTCAGTTGATACTGGCAGAAACCGTAGGTGAAAACCACTACAAAGCTGATGAGAGGCAGCACAAACGAGGCGTTGACGGCGGGAAGACCCATCACCACGCCCCGGTCTATGATCATACCCTGGAGCGGAGGCATGATGGCTCCGCCCACGATGGCCATCACCAGGAAGGCAGCACCCAGACTGGCGTCTTCGGCATTGACATTCTCCAGGGCTATACCATAGATGGTGGGGAACATGAGCGACATGAATACGCTGATGCCTACCAGCGAGTAGAGGCCCACGATGTCCTGGATGAAGATGGTGCCGAGCGTGCAGAGGGCGGCGCCGGTGGCAAAGATAGCCAGCAGCAGTCGGGTGTTGACATAGCGCATCAGGAAGGTGCTGATAAATCGTCCGCTGAGGAAGAGCACCATCGCCACGATGTTGTAGGTCTGCGCCGTAGCCTTGTTGATGCCCAGACGGTCGGCATACTGGATGATAAAGGTCCACACCATAATCTGCGCAGCCACATAAAACATCTGTGTGACCACGCCGGCCATGTAGGGCTTGTTGTCCAGCAGCCGGCGCATGGTGTCGCCCACGCGGGCATGCTCACCGGTGCTCTCCGTGCGTGGCATCCGCGTGAGGGCAAAGACCACCAGCATGATGAGCACCACCAGTCCGATAGCCACATAGGGGTCGCGTATCACCACCAGGTCGTGCAGACGTATGCCAGACTTCTCTGCCTCGGTGAGGGTCGGGAAGATGATGGCACCGGCGGCGTCGCGACGGTCAGACCACAGGTGGGGCAGCACGATAAACGACGCCACGCCCATGCCCATGAGCGAACCGAGGGGGTTGAACGCCTGCGCCAGATTCAGACGGCGTGTCGACGTCTCCTTGCTGCCCAGCGAGAGCACAAAGGGATTGGCCGTGGTCTCCAGAAACGCCAGTCCGAAGGTAAGCACATAGAGCGAGATGCAGAAGAAGGAGAACTCCTGATACGCCGCAGCCGGTATAAACAGGAATGCGCCCAACGCGTAGAGCGCCAGACCCAGCATGATGCCGCTCTTGTAGCTGTAGCGGCGTATGAAGAGCGCCGCAGGCACCGCCATGGTGGCATAGCCGCCATAGAAGGCAAACTGCACAAGCGACGCCTCGCTGGCCTTGAGCTCCATCACCGTCTGGAAGGCTGCCACCATGGGGTTGGTGATATCATTGGCAAATCCCCAGAGGGCAAAGAGGGTGGTCAGGAGCACGAAGGGCAAGAGATACTTCTTCTCCACTAATCGAGGTTTGTTCATTGCTTCAATTTCTATTACACGATTAAAACGACAGAGAGAGGGGAGCCGCCACCGGCACCATGGCCGTTACAGACCAGATGCCCCCACGGCGTCTCTCCTCTCTCTATGATTGTCTACTTATTGTTCATTGACCCATTATTTGTACACAGGACCGAAGTTCTGGCAGGCGCGATAGTCGGCACCCTCCTTGTCCATACCGAAGGCATTCCATGCCGATGGGCGGAACACCTGGTCGTCGGCCACGTTGTGCATACATACGGGGATGCGCAGGATAGAGGCGAGGGTGATGATGTCGGCACCGATGTGGCCATAGGCGATGGCACCGTGGTTGGCACCCCAGTTGTTCATCACTGAGTATACATCCTTGAAGGCGTCGCGCGAAGCGTCGAGGCGTGGCACAAACCATGTGGTAGGCCAGGTCTTGTCGGTGCGCTTGTTGAGGATGTCATGGATTTCGGGGTCAAGGTCTACGCTCCAACCCTCGGCGAGCTGGATGACGGGACCCAAGCCCTTGACTCTGTTCACGCGTATCATGGTCATAGGCATACCACCACGGGTGAGGAAGTTGCTTGAATAGCCACCGCCACGGAAGTAGTCGCGGCAGGCAGGATACCATGTCGTGGCCTTGAGGCAAGCCTCAACATCTTCCTGGGTCATCTCCCAGTGATGCTTCATGGTGGGGTTGCCCTCGGCGTCGGTCATCGCACCAGTGGCGTCGAGCGTCGTGGCACCCGAGTTGATGAGATGGATGAAACCGCCGGCAGCCAGACCGGTGGCTTCCTTGCCGGTGACGCGCTTCACAGCCTCGGGGCTCCAGTAGGTACGGATGTCAGAGAACATCACACCCTTGTTGGTAAGCAGATGACCGAAGAGCATAGCCACGCCGTTGAGCGAGTCGTTCTCGGTGGCCAGCACGTTGGCCTCGCGTGTGCCGTTCCAGTCAAACGAGGTACACATCAGCGACTCGGGGAAGTCAAAGTTGGGGATATAGTCGGTCCACTGGCGCTGGCCCTGCACACCGGCAGCGATGGCGTTGTGGCCCAGACTCTCCTCCTTGAAACCCAGCTCCTCGAGACGAGGGTTGCCGTGCATCAGGTCGTTGATGATAAGCATATTCTTTACGGTGAACTCCCAGTCCTTGTCTTTCTGCTCGCGGGTCTTGGCCTTGCCTATCTCCTCGTTGTAGTCGTGGCCCTCATTGGCCTTGCAGTACTTCTCGGTCCAAGCCATGGCCTTCTTGTACTCCTCAGGGTCATAGATACCCTCGTCCACACGGCGCAGGATTTCGACCAGGTCCACATACTCGGTACGCATGCCGAGATAGTCCTGGAAGAAGTCGGCGTCGACGATACTTCCGGCAATACCCATACAGGTGTTACCCATGCTCAGATAGCTCTTGCCGCGCATCGTAGCCACAGCCTGTGCGGCGCGGGCAAAGCGCAGTATCTTTTCTGCCACGTCGGCAGGGATAGTGTTGTCGTCGAGGTCCTGCACATCATGGCCGTAGATGCCGAAAGCAGGCAGACCCTTCTGGGCATGGGCAGCCAGAACGGCAGCCAGATACACGGCGCCGGGGCGCTCGGTACCGTTGAAGCCCCAGACAGCCTTGGGATAGTGGGGGTTCATATCCATGGTCTCCGAACCATAGCACCAGCATGAGGTGACGGTGATGGTACTGCCCACACCCTCGCGCTCAAACTTCTCGGCACAAGCGGCGCTCTCAGCCACACGACCTATGGTGCTGTCGGCGATGACACACTCTACTGGCGAACCGTCGCCATTCTTAAGATTAGTCGAAATGAGATCAGCCACAGCCTGAGCCAGGGCCATAGTCTTGTCTTCAAGACTCTCACGAACGCCACCCTGACGACCGTCGATGGTGGGGCGGATTCCAATTTTAGGATACTTCATGGTTTTTATGTATTATAATGTTAAACGATTTACCGGTCTTTAGCAGAGAGACCATCGACGCTACCACCCTCGGTGACACGGCAATGGCTACTCTTGTGTAGATGGAAACAAAAGTAGCCATTTTTTTTGTCTTTCATACCCTTTTTAATGTTAAAAGAACAAAATACCGACGCCGAGGGTATCGGGAGCGGTGACAGTGAGCATGCCCTATAATTCTAAAGTGCATCTATTGACGCATAACTAATGAACGTTCCGCCACAAATCAACTTGGTCACTCACTACTGACTAAGTAAAGTGACTAAGTCAAAGCTCTCTTGTATTTTTGACTACGACTATTAGATTTCTCAGGAACAGTCATAACCAAGAAGCCACCCTCTAAAAGCGGATCAATATAGCGATGCTTCATATTGTATCTGTGTTTAAGTCCAATATGCTCCATGATTTCAATCATACTACGCGGAGTAGAACAGAAATCGATAATGTCATTAAGCGTGTCATTTAACTTAGTCACCGACTTGGTCACTTTTTCTTCATCAGTGACCAAGTTAAGCGACAAAGAAGGTCTGGCACGGCGGCAGACCGTCGCTCCAGCGACCCGCAACAAAGGCGATGCGCCATATATGCAGTGGCAACAGTTACCACGCTGCATATATGGCGCATCTGGTTAAATGTAATTCTCGGGGAAGGGTCAAGGCTGGCTCTCGCCCTCAACATAGGTCTCCATAAACATGTGCTCGCCATCAAAGACGGCATAGGTAAACTGCCATATCCAGTCGCCGAGTATCATGAGGCGGGTCTTGCGCGAGAGCATCAGGTCGAGCTCGATGTGGCGGTGGCCGAACATGAAGTAGTCTATATCCTTGTGGGTGGCGAGGTAGTCCTTGGCATAGCGCACGAGATACTCGCGGTCTTCACCCATATACGGGGGCTCGTGGCCGTCGGCTCGCTTGAGTCGGCTGTGCTTGGCCCAGTTGAGCCCGAGCCACATGCCCCAGCGCGGATGCATCATATTGAGCAGCCGCTGGCACAGAGGGCTGTGGAAAACGCGTCTCAGGAAGCGGTATTTGGGGTCTGGGTCGCCCAGACCGTCGCCATGGGCCATGTAGAAGACGCTGTCGTAAATCTCGGTGGTCATGGGCGACTTGTGAACCTTGACGCCACACTCCTGCTCGAGGTAGCCGTAGGTCCAGAGGTCGTGGTTGCCGGTAAAATAGTGTATCTCTACGCCGCTGTCGGTGAGTTCGGAGAGCTTGCCGAGAAATCGGGTGTAGCCCTTGGGCACCACGTAGCGGTACTCGTTCCAGAAATCAAACATATCTCCCAAGAGGTAGATGGCAGCGGCCTTGTCCTTGATGCTGTCAAGAAACCGCACCAGCCTGCGCTCTTGCATACGGGCGTGGGGGATGGCGAGCGAGCCCAGGTGGGCATCGGAGAGGAAATAGACGTTCTTCATAACCATTCCGTTTTAATCGAAGCCGAGCTCTACCCTCGCCTCCTCGCTCATCATGCTTTGGTCCCAAGCGGGGTCGAAGACCAGATTGACATTGGCGGTCTTGACCTGGTCGAGGCTCTCGACCTTGGTGCGCACGTCTTCGAGGATGAAGTCGGCGGCGGGGCACGAGGGGGCGGTGAAGGTCATGTCGAGGTCTACGGTGTAGTCGTCCTTGACATCTATCTTGTATATCATGCCGAGGTTCCAGATGTCTACGGGTATCTCGGGGTCGTACACGGTCTTGAGCACCTCCACGATGCGCTCCTCTATTTGGGTTTTCTCTTCTTGTGTCATAGCTGTGAATTGATTGATACGACAAAATTAGTGGAAAAGGCCCAAAGGACAAAACTTTTCAGCTTGTTTTTTCGGCAGCGGCGTCAGCGGGCGGGCTCTACATAGCAGTAGGGGCGCAGGGCGTGGGCCCGGAGTCCGTAGCTGTCGTCGGCCTGGACCTCGATGACATGGGCACCCTTACACTGAGCCTCGCTGAGGGGCAGCGACCAAATCTGGGGCGAAGAGAGATGGCGGATGGGGTTGCGGCGGCTGTAGGGGGTGGGATATCCCTTGGAGAGGTTCTGCTCGCGCACACGGGCAGCATTGGGGTCGAGCACGTCGGCACGCTGGCAGAGCGTCCAGGCGCCGCCATCGACGCGACAGCGCACGCGGGTGGAGTCGCAGCCGCCCCATACGGTGATGAGGGCCTGGCGGGGAGCCACATCGCGAAGGTCGCGCAGACGGTGGTCGAGGCTGTCTATGCCCACGACATGCACCGTCATCTGCCGGTGGTCGTCGAGGCCCACGCCCTTGCAGCGGAAGGTGTAGCGGGGACCGTCGAAGTCGAGCACAAAGTAGTTGCGGGGAGTGCCGCCCTGCTGGAGTGCCATAGGCACGCCTTCCCAGTCGCGCTCGCCGACCCACCAGAAGCCGCAGGTGGCGCCGACGCCCAACTCGGGAATGGTGCGGCCGTCGTAGCGGTGGAAGTCGCGCATCACGCGGTGGAGATGGGCGGTGAGGGCCAGCACGGGGCGCGCTCCCACGGCGGCGAAGAGTCCGTCGCGGTTGCGGGTCACGGCGAGGGGGATGTGCATCACCAGCACTACCAGGCGTGAAGGGTCGACATGGGCGAGGTCTTCACGCACAAACTGGAGCTGGCTCTCGCTCACACGGCCCTCATAGCCACGGGCGCCACGGCCATAGACATTGTTGAGCACGATGAAGTGCACGTCGCCCTCGTTGAAGGCATAGACCGGCGAACCGAAGGTGGCGCTGTAGGTGGCGGTCTGCCGCCAGAGCAGGCTGTCGGCGTCACGGTCGTGATTGCCCACCACGGTATAGGAGCGCGAGGGCAACTGGGCTATCATGCGCTGCAGGTGGGGATAGAGGGCGAGGTTGTTGTTGACCAGGTCGCCAAGGAAAATATTGACATCGGTGCTGTCCTTGGTCATGAGTTCGGGCAGGATGGTGCGCGAGGCAAACTCCAATTCCTGGGAGTTGCCTACCTGGATGTCGCCGATAGCGTTGAGTCTGAAGCGCTGTCTCACGGGCTTGGTGACGAGGGCGAAGTCGTGGCGGGAGCCGGCAACGGCGGGATAGACGAAGGCACTGTTGACCAGGCGGTGGCCCTGCATGGTGTAGCCGGCAGGCAGGATGGGAAAGAGGCTGCTCCCCTCGCCCACCTCGATGCGGTAACGGCCCTTGGCGTCGGTAGTGACCACACGGCAGCCGTCGGAGACGGGAATACCAGCAAGCAGCGTCTCACCACGGTCGTAGCGCCCGTTGCCATTGGCGTCTATAAACACTCTGCCCCCGGCAGTGGGCTGCGCCGCAGCCTCCACTACCGAGAGCACGAGTATCAATAAGGTTGAAAAAGTCTTTGTCATTCGGTGCGTAATGTATGCAAGTGATTGCTGTTGGTAAAGGTGACATAGCCCACACCGTCGGAGGTAAACTTGAGGTTAAGTCCAGAAGCGTCCAGGTCGGCGAGCTTGGCAGGATTGCTCCACTGGCGGGTGTCGGGGTCAAGATACATCATGTAGGGGAAGCCCTGGTCGAGCGTGTTGGTATAGACCACATAGGGCGTGCCGTTGGGGGCTGTGTCGAGGGCCACCTCGGTATGACGGTCGGGGGTGAAGCCGAGGGGCAGCACGTTGCCGCCGAGGGTGAGCCAGGCGTCCTGAGTCTTGTCATAATACTTGACGCGCACGCCGAGCTGTCCGCTGGCGTCGTCCATAGTCCAGATGTAGGGGGTGCCGTCGGCGGTCACGGTGACGCCTATCATGGCGATGTTGTTGGTGGCATTACCGGGCTCGAGATAGTTGACAATCATCGGTGTCCACTCTCCGCCCTGGTATCGCAGCACGTTGTAGCCATAGTTGACGCCATTGACAGCGCCGCGGTTGATGCTGATGACATAGGCAGCGTCCTTGCCGCCAGCCACATTGGCCATATACACCTGGTTGGTGATGGCGCCGGGCACCTGACTGTTCCAGGCTCCGTCCTTATAGTTGGACACGACGAGGGTACGGTTGGGATAGTCGGCCTTGGAAGAGTTGTTGACCTGGGCGCCCACAAGCTCGCCGTCGAGGGCACAGAAGCCCACATAGTTGGACACTGCCTTGAGCAGGCCCTTGTCGGTGCCTACAAACTCCCAGTCGCTGCCGTTATACTTCATCACGCTCATACCGTTCTTGAGCACGGTGGCCTGCTGGTCGGCATAAGCCACATAGAGTGTGCCGTCGGGGGCGATGTCGAAGTCGAAGTAAGAAGAGTTGACAGTGTGGCCGAAACCTTCGCCGCCCACGGCTGTCCACTCGCCGTCGTCGCCCAGGGTGAGCACGGTGCTGTGGTTGGCAGCGGTGGCAGAGTTGCCGGCACGGGTCTTGAAGCCGATGTAGGGCTTCTGGTCTACGGGGCTAATCTTGAGCACGGGGTTGCCGTAGGTGGTGATGCCTGCCACCTGAGCAGTCTCAACCCAGCGGAGCGAAGCCTTGGTGACGGTGACCTCGCAGCGGCGGCTCACGCTGCCACGGGTGAGGATGTAGTCGATGGGCTGGCTGAAGTCGTTGGCGGTGGTCTGGCTTACCTGCTCGGCGCCACCCACCTTGACGGTGGTGCCCTCGCTGGTGGTGAAGCGTGCCACGAGGTTGTCCTTCTCTACCGTGGGAGGCAGCGCCACGCTTACGGTCTGGGTGGCGGCGCCACCTGTCTGGTCGGCAGTGAGCTCTACCACATAGTCGGAGCCAAGCACACCGGGATTGTCGGCCTTGTAGAAACCGAAGCTGAGCATCGCGGGGGCGTTGACATCATTATATACATAATTGTTGCTGTCTGTACAGGCGGCGGGGACAAGCATCACCACCAGCAGCGCTATGATATATCCTAAGTGTTTCATATCAGTTCTTTTTTTCGATTACAAGTTGTTTCTGGAGACCATCGGGACCGGGAACACCCAAATGGAGGTTCTGGCTGTTGCCGGTGAGACGGATGGTGAGGGTATTGTCCTTGGTCTCATCGACGGGATGGGCAAGCCACTTGATGCGGATGGGCATATCGTAGATGCCGGGCTCGAAGGTGAGCTGGTTGCCAGTGGTGACGAGTTCGTAGTCGACACCTTCCTGCAGACCGTCGCCCACTACAATCTCGTAGTTGACCACGAGGGCGGTGGTAAGCATCTTGCTGCTTACCGACACCACGTAGGTATTGATATTGTTTACATTGGAGAGCACCACCGTCTGTGAAGCGCCGGTAGTGGTTGTCACCTTGACGAAGGGCATATCAAAGCCTTCGAACTCTTCTTTCTGGCAGCCGCACAGGGCGACGAGAGCCAGGAGCATTACTATGATTTTCTTCATGACGTTTCTACTTGTTTACAGTGGGGTTGGGCTTCATGTTCTCATTGGCGTCGAGCTCATACTGAGGGATGGGCAGCACAAAGAGGTCGTTGGGATAAGCGAGCGAGCGCACGGTAGAGTTGGTGTTGTGCTCGCGCACGAGGTTCTGCTTCCAGCGGGTGATGTCGAAGAAGTTGTGGCCCTCGAAGCAAAGCTCCTTGACACGCTCGCGCTGCACGAGGGCGAGCAGATCGCCGTCGGCGGTGGCGTCGAGCACCTGGGCAGCCTTCTCGGCACCCACATTGCGCTCGAGCAGCTGGCGCAGATACTGGCGGGCATCGCCCTGCTTGCCGCTGATGTGGCAGGCAGCCTCAGCCGCATTGAGCACCATCTCGGAGAGACGGAAGACGATGGGGTCTTCGCGCTTGGGCTGATTGTCGGGGATGGTGGTGGCGGTGTACTTGACACACTGCTTCACGCCGTCCTTGTGGATGAGCTGCAGGCGCAGGTCGGCAGCGTCGTAGAGCGAGAGCAGCGTGTCGGCGGGCAGACACTCGCTGGCATAGAACTCCTTCTGGCGGCCGGTGAGATCGGCGCCGCTCAGGCGGAGAATGGCCTCGCCACGGGTGCTCAGGTTGTCATACATATTGATATAGTCGGCACCCTGCGCCAGACTCTCGCCGTTGAGGGCGAGCTGGGCATACCTGAGGGCGTTGTCCCAGTCTTCCATATAGAGATAGACGCGCGAGTACATGGCATTGACAGCCTGGAGCGACACATAGTGTACGTCGGTGGCGTGACTGTCGCTGAGCAGGGCGGCAGCCTTGCCGAGGTCTTCGAGGATGAAGGCGTAGATGTCCTTGACCGAACTGCGGCCGAGGATGTCGTTGGGGCCGAGCGGACGGTCTACCTTGGGCACACCGAGATGTGAGGCGTCGGCGCTGTAGTTGTAGGGCTGGCCGTAGACACGCACAAGGTCAAAGTGGCAGAGCGCGCGCAGCACGAGGGCCTGACCCAGGATGTTATCGATGGCATCTTTCTGGGTGGGATAGTCGGCAGCCACGGCAGGGGCATACTTGATGATGTTGTTGGCATTGGCCATAGCCTCGCCGATGCGGTACCAGATATAGTAAGAGGTGGTAGCCGACACGGGATTGGGCACATAGTTGTACTGGTCGAGCATGGACGAACCGGAGGAGAGGTTGAGCGACGTCATATTGCCTGCTACCTCGGGATACTTCAAGAACTCGTTGTCGTAGCTGTTGTAGTACTGGGTGTAGGCACCCAACAGACCGGCACGCAGACCGCGTGGGTCGGAAAGGAACGACGGTATGGTGGCCTTGCCCTTCTCATCGACGGTCAGGAAACCGTCGCACGAGGTGAGCAGAGTGACCAGCGCTAAAGCGACATATATAATAGTTTTCTTCATTGTGATACTGGGTTTAGAATCCGACATTGAGTGACAGGGTGAAGGTGCGCTCGAGTGGATAGCCGCTCATGAGCGTCTTGTAGGAGTTGTGGTCGCTGCCTGAGTAGGGGCTGTAGGCCAACAGATTGTCGGCGATGAGCGATACGGAGGCATTGGAAAGTTTCCAGCCATTGACGAGGCTGCGGGGCAGCTGGTAGGTGAACACCACGTTCTGCAGGCGCACCAGATCCTTCTTGTAGAGATAGCGCGTAGAGGTGCGCGACGAACCGGTAGAGACGCCCGCCTGAGGACGGGTGTTCATGGCGATGTCGCCGGGATTGCGCCAGTAGTTGCGCTGCTCGATGGCCTGGTTGTAGCTCAGCACATTGTAACCGTCGGAGTTCATGATGCTGGCAAACGAACTGTAGGCGTAGCCGCCAAACTGGTAGTTGAGCAGGAAACGGAGCGAGAAGTTCTTGTAGCTGAGGGTATTGGTCATACCGCCGGTGACGGTAGGATTGGCACTCTTGCCACGCACGCGGTTGTTGGTGCTGTCATAGACCTTGGTGATGTTGCCGTTGGCATCGTACCACATGGGGCTGCCGTCGAGGGGGTCTACACCTGCCCAGCGCACCATGTAGTAGGTCTTGGTGTCCTGACCTTCTATCCACGAGATTTCGCCGAAGTTGACCTGGGTGCCGTTATACGACTTGGTGAGGCGGTTCTGGTTGTGGGCGAGGTTGAAGTCGGTGGTCCAGGCAAAGTCGCCGTCCTTCTTGGGCACGAAGTTGCGGGTGGTGAGGTTGATCTCGATACCCTTGTTGACGATCTCGCCCACATTGCGGTAGGCACGGGTGTCGCCGGTAAGGAGCGAGATGGGCAGACGGCTCAGGAGGTTCTTGGTCTGGTTGTGGTAATACTCGATTTCAAAGTCGATGCGGTTGAGCACAGCCAGGCGCAGACCGAGGTTGGTCATATAGGTGGTCTCCCAGCTCAGACGGCTGTTGGGGATAGTGCCAAGCACACCGCCGAGCTCGCCGTTGTAGGAGTAGGAGCTGCTGTAGACGTAGGTGCCCTGTGACTCCTGAGAGCCGAGGCGTGAGTTACCGTTGGCACCATAGCTGGCCTTGAGTTTGAGGACGTTGACCCATGGGATGTTGAAGAACTTCTCGTTGTGCACGTTCCACGATGCGCCGACAGAGGCGAAGTTGGCCCAGCGCACATCGCTGCCAAACTGGGAGTTGCCGTCCTTACGGGCGTTGACAGTGAGGTAGTAGCGGTGGTCGTAGGAGTAAGTGGCCTGACCCAGCAGCGATACCTTGCGGCGACGGCTGCTCGAGTTGTAGCCCTTGGTGGTGTTGGCCTGGCTCACATCGCGGATGTTGTCGTTGATGAAACCCGAACCGGTGACATACATGGTGGTGTAGTCGCGCGAACCGGCCTCAAAACCGGCGAGGGCTGACACGGAGTGACGGCCGAAGGTGCGGTTGAAGTTGAGACGGTGGATGGTATTCCAGTTGGTGATGTCTACGGATGAGCGGCGGGCATAGCCGATGGGCGTGCCGTCGGTGTCCATACCGGTCCAGTTCTTCTGCGAACTGTAGGTCTCTTCGAGGGTGCTGTTGTAGTCGTAGGCAAACTGGCCTGTATAGGTGAGGCCCTTGAGGATTTCATACTTGAGCGTGAAGTTGGAGCGCAGGTACCAGGTCTTCTGGTTGTTGTCGTTCTGCTCGCGCTCGAGGACGGAGTTGCTGATGAAGCGCTTCTTGGTGAAGTGGGGAGTGCCGTCGGCGTTGAGGCCGTCGACCTCCATATTGTAGAGGCGCAGAGTGCCGTCGGCATTGTAGGGCGAGTAGATGGGCAGCAGCTCATAATACTCGCGGCCGAGGGCGAAGAGGTCGTTGTTGTTGTAAGAGGCTGAGATGTCGACACCCACCTTGAGGCGCTTGTTGAGCTTGAGGTTGATGTTGGTGGCGAGCGACAGACGCTGCTGGGTATTGCCCTTGACGGTCTTGTCGTTCTGGTAGTACTGGCCCGATACGTAGTAGTCTGACTTCTGGTTGCCGCCGCTCACACCCACATTGGTAAGGAAGGTGGTACCGGTGTCGTAGAAGACGTCGCGCCAGTCGGTATCGGTGGTGGAGTACTGGTTGAGCTCATTGTCCTGGAAGGGGAAGGTGCGCATGTCCTTGCCCGAGTTGGCATAGGCTTCGCGAGCCAGCGAGAGCCACTCCTTGGCGCCAAGCACCTTGGGGGCGGTGCTCTCGTCGATATGGGCGATACCATACTGGGTGTTGACGGTGATGCGCATCTTGCCCTGACGACCCTTCTTGGTGGTGACGAGGATTACGCCGTTGGCTCCGTCGGCACCGTAGATAGAAGTGGCGGTGGCGTCCTTGAGCACGGTCACAGAGGCAATGTCTTCGGGGTTGAGGAATGACAGCGGACTCACGGTATAACTGGTACCGGGCATCAGGTTGGTGCGGTCGCCGGTGTACATGGGCGTGCCGTCGACAACCCAGAGGGGCTCGTTGGAGGCGTTGAGCGAAGCCTCACCGCGCACACGCACCTCGTAGCGGGTACGGGGGCTGCCGGGGTCGGCGGTATTGGGGTCTATCTTGACACCGGGGATGAGTCCGTCGAGCATCACATCGAGGCGCTGCTGGGGCAAGCCCTTGAGCTGGTCGGCGTTGACCTGGTAGGCACTACCCACGAGGTCGCTGCGCTTCTGGGCGGTACCATAGGCGCCGATTACCACTACATCCTGCAGAGCGGTGGCGTCTTCCTTCATCATCACTCGGGCCACACTGCCCTTGACAGGGATGGTCTGCGACACCATACCGATATAGGTAAAGACGAGAGTACGCCCGCTACCCGCCTTGAGACGGATGGTGTAGCGGCCTTCGAGGTCGGTGATGGTCTTGTTCTGGGTGCCACGCTGCAGCACGGTAACGCCGGCAAGCGGCTCGCCATTCTGGTCGGTCACGATACCCGAGATGGAATTGTTGCCATCCTGGTCGGTGGCTGTCTCCATGCCTGTGG
Organism: Prevotella sp. P5-64; assembly: GCF_002251285.1. Classification (NCBI taxonomy): domain Bacteria; kingdom Pseudomonadati; phylum Bacteroidota; class Bacteroidia; order Bacteroidales; family Prevotellaceae; genus Prevotella; species Prevotella sp. P5-64. The sequence goes on along the minus strand of NZ_NPJK01000076.1, from coordinate 119,277 downwards.
GCGACGCCATCGATACCGATGGGTATGCCAGAGCAAGCATGAGAAGCAAGAATAAATAAACAATCTTCTTCATAACATTATATAAACTGAATTCGACTTGGACCATACACCGACGCTCGTCGATGCAGGGTCATACATTAATTGTGCTAAGTGTCACGACGCCATGTCCCCAGCAGCGGGGATGACGATGGTGGTCAGGGACCATGTGCCCATAGGCAGCTGCACGGTCATATACTGGTCACGATACTTGACATTGACCTGGCGGGGCCACTTGTAGTGTCCGCCGCCGATAACGATGACATGGCTGCCATCGGGATTGCGGAAAGCCAGTACGTTGTATTTTCGCATATGGGCGTCTTTCTCGCCCGCCATCCTTACCCAGTGCTCGGCCTGGGTGGGGGTTATGTCGAGGACCCGGGCACCACGGCTCACGTAAGGGCCGATATGGCGCAGCACCGTCCACATACAGTCGGGCGTGAGGGCGCCGGTGGAACTGTCGACGGTGACAAGGCCGCCACAGCCGAAGGGACCGATATTGGGGGTGCCGTTTTCGTCGAGCAGGAGGTTCCAGCCACTGAACGAACTGCAACCGCAGTTGAAGGCGTCGAAGACCATGTCGGTCCACCACTTCTCGTCGCGCACGTCGCGCTCATTGATGGCGGGCCCGCGTTCGGTGAGATGGAACTTGAGGTCGGGATAACGCTCACGCACAGCCAGTATCTCGCGGGCATTGCCCGTGTACGGGTGCCATGCCACAGCGCCGGTATGCTCCAGCACGCCCGGGGCGGCGAGGGTCTGCAAGACTCTGTCGGCATAGTCGTAGTCGTGGTCGAGCATCCATATCTGGGGAGTGAGACCATAGCGGGCAAAGGCGTCGGGGAGCAGGCGGGAGATGAGCTTGGCCTCCTGCGCAGCCGACACGAGGGTGGCTACGCTCAAGCCCTGCTGGTCGGTCATAGGTTCGTTCTGCACGGTGATGGCATCGACCCTGACGCCGGCGGCACGATAGGCGTTGAGATAGCTGGCCCAGTAGTTGGCAAAGGCGGGAAGCCAGCGGTCGAGCAGGCTGCCGCCATACATGAGCCCCGAGTCCTTCATCCACCCCGGTGCACTCCACATCGAGGAGAAGGTGAAGATGTCGGGGCGCAGCCGCTGCACCTCTCTGATGACGGGTATCATGTAGATGGCGTCGCGGCCGATACTGAAGTGGCGCATGCGCTCGTCGCCGGCATGGTCGTCATAGTTGTAGGGCTGGGTGGCATAGTCGCTCGAACCGCAGTTGAGGCGTATCATCGACATATTGAGCCCGTCGGCGGTGAAGACCATACGCAACAGGCTGTCGCGACGGGCTTGGGGCAACTGCGAGAGGTGCCAGCACGACGCGTCGGTAAGGCTTATGCCCAGCCCGTCGTAGGTCTGCATGACCTGGGCGTTGTCCAGGTCTATGTAGAACTGGTTGGCACGGCGATGGGAGGTGAAGGGGTTGCTCGGCCGGGTGTGGATAGGCTTTCCCTCTGACGACTGGTAGAGGCTGAAGACTATCTCGCCCTTCGTGGGAACATAACTTGAAGGGTTCTGGGCTGTAGCCGTAAGACCGAAACAGCAAGCGGCAAGAAAAGCGATGCACCTACAGCCTCGGCGAAGCGCCAACAATCCTGTGCGAGGTGTCTCACCGCGCATCTGGACGGGCCTCGGCCAACGGTTACTGTTACTCTCGGGTAGCTTTTCCATATGCCTGTAGTTGCTATTGACCATGCAAAGATACATAATTTCACGCACTTTTATGATTTTTTGTTAGATTTTCGCCGTTTTTATGTACATTTCTTGATTATTTATCGACTTTTCATACAAAAAGTGTGAATTCGGGCGCCGACGATGACCCTTGTCGGAAGCAGGGCGGGCACGCGCGATACGGGCGGGGTCGCCGCGGGCTGCGCCGGGATGGTCTGAATCTATATTTCAAGGCACGAAACGGATAATGCACGATGCGAAACCAGTATTGCACGACGCGAAATGATGGTTTCAAGTCTCGCAAAAAACATGAAGATGACTGCAAAACAGAAGGAGATACTCTTAAATAATGTAAAAACAACGGTTTATAGGATATCTTTTTCTAATTTTGTAAGAATTACAATCCAAAGAGAACTGTTTATCCGTAATAGAACACACATGTACACTCTGAGACTACTGATTATAATCTTCCTCATGACTGCCAACAACCTGTATGCGCAGCAACGCGAGGACGACAAGGCCAACAGCGTGATTATGAGCAGCCAGGCCAACCGACTCATCGAGAGGGGGGAGTATGAAGAGGCGCTGAAGCTGCTTCAGAAAGCCGAGAAGACGTATGCGGCAAACAACGACACGCTGACAGCGAGCTTCATCGTAGTGTTTCTGGCTCCTCAATTTGAGTGTTACCGCATGATGAAGCGTTACGAGGAAGCCACCTACATAAGCTACCGCATCATGATGATTAACCGCAAGAAGGCAACACGGTCGGAAATTCAGCCCAACAATAGGGAGACACGACAAAGGAAGACCGAAGCGGTGACGAAAGCACCGGTAAAGGCGGCAGAGGACGAGGGCGACGACTACGACATCGACTATGTGCTCGCCGTGGCTTGCGCGCTGGCGCTCATCTACGCTGTGATGGCCACAGGCTTCCTCTCGTACTACATACACAGGGCCCGCCGCAAGGACAAGGCGCAGATGCAGATACTGGGACGACTGCAGCGCTACAAGCGACTGCTCTACGGCTATGAGAGAGGTGAACTGGTGGAAGCGCCACGCGACCAGTCGGCTGTGCAACTGTGGCTGATGCGCCCGGGGGCGACAGAAGAAGACCATCTGTTTGCCCAGATTATGAAGGCTATCGTGGAAAAGAAAATGTATCTGAACCCCAACCTCTCGCGCGAAGACATAATCAAAGAGGTCTATGTGCCCAAAAACAAGTTTGCCAACCTGTTCAAGACTTACGTACACACCAATTTCAAGAACTATATCAACTCTCTGCGCATAGATGCAGCCATCGAACTGATGCAACTGCACCCTGACTACACGATAGAGGCGATATCGCAGGAGTGCGGAATGGCAAGCGTGCAGACCTTCTACCGTGTATTCGGTGAGCAGACGGGCATGTCGCCGAGTGAATACAGAATTAACCTGCAGAGCGAGGCCGACGGGGGGGGTAAAAACCGCCCCTAAGAAAAGGAAAGACAACAGCCAGTACCACCAGTGGTCTCCGGCGGAGGACTGAAGCGACAAGCGGCTGGAGCCTCAACGACAGCAAAACTTACGAAAAGAATATGGGGGATGACATCCTCGCCAGAAAAGGCGGTTTGTCATCCCCCATACTTGTATGGTGACGGTGGCTAAGGGCGGGAAAGACGGTAGACGACAGCCGAGACGGGGCCCATAACGATGCGGTCGGTGGTGGCGCCGCGCTTGTACTTGACCTTGCCGCTCTGGGCGATGGCCTCGACTGGCGCCGAGAGCGTGGGGATGGAGGCGCTCACGCTGGCGGCAGAGGGGTTGACGGCGACGATGCAGACATCGTCGGCTGTGGAGCGGCGGTAGACCATGGGGTAAGGGCGCATCTTGTCGCTGAGCAGCGTCCAGCCAGCCTCATTGGCCAGCGCGGGCACATCGCGGCGCAGACGAAGCAGATGGCGCACGTAGTGGAGCAGCGAGCGGGGGTCGGCCTCCTGGGCTCTGACGGTGAGGAGGCCGCCATCGGTAGAGACAGGCAGATAGAGGCTGTCGACGGCGCAGGTGGAGAAGCCGGCAGTGGGGCCTGGCTCCCACTGCATGGGGGTGCGGCTGCCGGCACGGTCGGTGGCTCCCTCGACATCGGGGGCGTCGGGCTGGTAGCGCATGCCTATCTCGTCGCCATAGTAGACAAAAGGTATGCCGGGCATGGTGAGCAGGAAGGTCATGGCCACGCGCAGCTGGTCGGGGGTATTGCGGCTGCCGGCACGGAGGCGCTGGAAGTCGTGGTTGGCGGTGGGCAGACCGATATAGCCACGGTCGCGGGTGAGGCGGTAGCACTCGGAGAAATTGTCGATGAACTGGTCGATGCGCCCACGGCCGTTGCGGTTGAAGTAACTGTACTCAAAGGGCGAACGGCTGCCGGCAGGGGTGTCGCGGTCGAAGAAGAGAGAGGGGTAACCGGGGCGGTTGAAGTGCATGAAGAAGTCGACATCGAAGCCAGCGGGGATGGACATGGCGGGGTTGGCCCACTCGGCGATGAGGGCGCAATGGGGGTAGTGGCTGTCGCGCCACTGCCGCATCTCCTGCCACAACTGGCGGATGGCAGAGCGGTCGGGGTCGTTCTTGACGAGCGACGACGCCATGTCGACACGGAACCCGTCGATTCCCTTGTCAAACCAGAACGCCATGATGTTGCGCAGCTCGCGGCGCACAGCCTGCGGACCGGGCGCGGTGACGGCCTGCTCCCAGGGTCGGGAGGGGTCGGGATGGGCGTAGCCATAGTTGAGGGCGGGCTGGCACTCAAAGTAATTCTTCATATAGTAGCGGGCACGGGGATAGGGGCTCTCGACATAGTGGCCACGGGTGTCGCTGGCGGGATGGGCAGAAGCATGGCGGAGGCGTATCTGCTCGCGCTCGGCGGCAGAGATGGAGTCGGGCCAGATGTAGTAATCGCTGTAGCGGCTGTTGGGGTCGGCGGTGGCCGACTCGACAAACCACCGGCAGCGGTCGGAGGTGTGGCCGGCTACCAGGTCAAGGCACACGCGCAGGCCGCGCTTGTGGGCTTCGTCGATGAGACGCACCATGTCGCTGTTGGTACCGAATCGGGGGTCTATACGGTAAAAGTCGATGATGTCGTAGCCACCATCAAACCACCCGGACTCATAGACAGGATTGAGCCAAAGGGCATTGACGCCAAGAGACTGGATGTAATCGAGGCGGGAGATGATGCCGGGCAGGTCGCCGATGCCGTTGCCGTCGCTATCCTGGAAGGAAGAAGGGTATATCTGATAGAAAATGGCGCGTGAAAGCCATTCGGGGCCCTTGGCGGATGGCTGGGCCTGGACGCCGGAGGCTGCAAGAAATGCCGCCAGCAGGATGGGGAGAAACTGTCGTTTCATGGAAGAAGGATAAAGCAAGCCAGAGCGGGGCTGGGAGCCTCTGCCCTGACGCTGCATGTCGCTGAGCAGGGCGAGGGCACGGTTTTCGGCGGCTTCCATCAGCTCGCGCTCACCGGGACCCTTGTCATTGATGCCACAGAGGTGCAGAATGCCGTGGATGATGACGCGGTGGAGTTCGTCGTCGTAGGTCTTTCCGAAGAGTTCGGCATTGGAGCGCACGGTATCGAGGCTGATGACAATGTCGCCATTGATGACGTCGTCTTCATCGTAGTCGAAAGTGATGACATCGGTATAATAGTTGTGACCGAGGTACTCGTTGTTGACCTCGAGTATCTTCTCGTCGTCAACAAACATATATCCTACCTCGCCCACACGACGTCCGTGGCTGGCAGCTACGGCCCTGATCCAGGCATTGGTGGCGCGCTTCTTTATGGCGGGCATGCGCACGCCCTCTACATTGTATGTAATCATTGCTTATGGGGAATAAAAGAGTCTGTGGGATAACCGAAATGCTCGAGTTCGCGCACGGCGCTCGACGAGATGCTGTCCATACCGGGCTCGGCATAGAGCAGGAGGGTCTCGATGTGGCCGATGCGGCGGTTGAGGTCGGCCTGCTGGCGCTCATACTCGAAGTCGGCGACAGAGCGCACGCCGCGGAGGATGCACGAGGCGCCCACGCTATGGGCGAGCTCGACGGTGAGACCGGTGTAGGTGACTACCTCGACACGGGGGTCGTCGGCATAGAGGCGCTCGATGGCCTCGCGACGCTCCTGGGCGCTGAGCCGGGTCTGCTTGCGCTCATTGACGCCCACACCGATGACGATGCGGTCGAAGAGGGGCAGGGCGCGCGTCACCACTGAGTGATGGCCGATGGTGAAGGGGTCGAAAGTGCCTGTGAATAGTGCTGTCTTCATTGTCCGAACAAGTCTTGCATGAGGGGTTCGCCACCCAGAGGGTTGCGGCCCAGATGCTGGTAAGCTAATGGAGTGGCTACGCGGCCACGAGGGGTACGCTTGATGAATCCCTCCATGATGAGGAAGGGCTCGTAGACCTCCTCGACGGTGCCCATGTCTTCGCCGATGGCGGTGGCAATGGTGGAGAGTCCCACGGGTCCGCCGCGGAACTTGTCGATGATGGTGAGGAGTATCTTGTTGTCAATCTCGTCGAGACCATACTGGTCGATATTGAGCGCACTGAGGGCAAAGCGGGTAATCTCGGTGGTGATGCGTCCGTTGCCCTTGACCTGGGCGAAGTCGCGCACACGCCGCAGCAGGGCGTTGGCGATACGGGGCGTTCCGCGCGAGCGTCGGCTGATCTCCAGGGCGGCATCGTCATCGATGGGCACACGCAGGATGCCTGCCGAGCGGCTGATGATGCGCTTCAGGGTCTCGGGGTCGTAATACTCCAGGTGGGCGTTGATGCCAAAGCGGGCTCGCAGCGGGGCGGTGAGCATGCCGCTGCGGGTGGTGGCTCCCACGAGGGTGAAGGGATTGAGGTCTATCTGTATGGAGCGGGCTGAGGGGCCCTTGTCTATCATGATGTCGATGCGGTAGTCTTCCATCGCCGAGTACAGATACTCCTCGACCACGGGCGAAAGGCGGTGAATCTCGTCGATAAAGAGCACATCGTTGGGTTCGAGAGAGGTGAGTATGCCGGCAAGGTCGCCTGGCTTGTCGAGCACGGGGCCGCTGGTAATCTTGAATCCCACTCCCAACTCGTTGGCGATGATGTTGCTCAGCGTGGTCTTACCCAGTCCGGGCGGGCCGTGCAAGAGGGTGTGGTCGAGGGGCTCGCCGCGGTACTTGGCTGCCTCGACAAAAACTTCAAGGTTCTCGACTACCTTCTTCTGGCCAGAGAAATCGCCGAAGCGAAGTGGTCGGAGCGCGTTCTCGAACTCCTTCTCAGAAGAAGACATCGACTCCTCCCGTATATCAAAATCGTCTCTCAATGTATAGTCTTATTTTAATAATTAATAATGTATGGTGCAAAGTTAGTGCAAGTCGAGCGAAATACAAAATAAACTCGTTTATTTTTATTGCCGAGACGCAGCCTAACTTCACGGCGACAGCCGTAAAGTGCGCAAGTCGAGCGAAATACAAAATAAACTCGTTTATTTTAGGCAATGATATATCTGTTGGCACAAATAATCTATAGAATGCAGTCAGAAGTGGCTGCATTTTTCTGTTATTGTTGATATTTATATAGAAAAATACAAGTAAACATATGAACAAGAAACTTATAAGATTAACTGAATCTGAGTTACACAGGATAATAGAAGAGTCAGCAACTAACATCCTTACGGAAAATGAAATGGAAGAAGGATGGCTTGGCGATAAATGGAATCAGACCAAAAGTGCGGTAGGTACTGCATTTAACCCAAATCGGTCATTAGAAAAACAGATTTGCATATGCTTGATCCATAAATATTTACTAACTTTACCACGAAAAAAGCAAGAAAGAATTGGAATACTCAAGGTGATTTAAACGGAATAACCAATTTACAACAGCAATTGACCCAAATGCTTGATGCTCACCAAACAAACCCACAAACTACTGTGGCACAACTTGTTGGCGGCAAGTATAACAATAATAGATTCGGAACTATGACAGGTATGGCAGCTAATCGCAGAGGGCAAATCAAAAAGCGTGGTGGTTCTGCCTATTAACCTACCAATCTATTAACCATGTAAGGACTCTATCCCATAACTTGGGGTAGAGTTTTTTTTATTTATGTAACCAAAATCACCATGAATCCGAATATTTAATCCATGTTCTTTTCTAAGGCGTTTGCGATGCGCTCTAAAACGCCTACCGTGACCAAGAACGCCATCAAACATTTTACCCTCAATTGTTGTTATGTACATATGAATCATTTCGTGGACCAACAACTCTCTAAGGTTATCTTCTGTCCATATTGTATTTCGTGCAACGCCAATACTACTTATTATACCTTTTGGCGATGGTTGGCCTATATATTTACCATAGTTGTTTTGATTGGGTGACATCCAATAAAACTTACATTTGCCCAACTTTCCGTCAAAATACATAACATTGTATTTGTCAAACCTTTCTTTTAAGTCTGCTTTTGTAAGTTCAACACCATCTAAATTCAATGTATATTTTTTACCCATTTATCTGCTATTTAGTTCTTCAATATCTATCCAATTTTATGCGAACATACATAAAAATTCTATTAATAACAAGTTCTACGTGATATTTTTATTGCCGAGACGCAGCCTAACTTCACGGTGACAGCCGTAAAGTGGGCAAGTCGAGCGAAATACAAAATAAACTCGTTTATTTTATAATTTAGTTATATAGGCGTTTATAGTATTCAAATCACCTTGAGCCATAATATAAACCATGTTGGGTACTTCATTTATTAGATTAGTAATTACTTGCCCATAAACTTCATTGTTAGTTGAGATTCGCTCTTCAACGAACTTGAAATATATTGTCATATTTACGGTTTCAGGGTCTTTACCTATTTCAGATTCATCAACCCAAACTTCGTTCAACGCCTTAATTCTTGCTTCTAATGAGTCGTTCTTTTTCAACTTCATCTTTGCTACATGGGTAATATGAGCACTCAACTCATTTTTCCAACGCCAAACAAGTTCTTGTTTATCTCCTGATAGTTTAGCATAATTTACCAAACACCAGTTTATTGTAATTTGTGATGTTAAATCATCCGCTTTCCGTTTGAATTCTTGTCTTGGATAAACCATCTCGGCGGTTAACTTGGCAATATATTCTCTACTCTCAAGACAAGTCATATGTTGCTCTATTCTTGTATTAAGGGATAGAATCTTTGCTTTTTTTTCTTGATAATCCATAATCATACACTAACTATAAACCTATAAACCTACGGAACCTTGTAAAAAGACTTGGAACCGTAGGTTTCTTGTTTCCCACATGGCATACCTTCGGACCATATAGGTCTATTGTTATACCAAATTCCCTTTTGAGTCTTCTGCACTGTCTCTTGAACCTCCAGCCATGCTTGAAAATAATGCTTTCATGCTTCTCTATCGTAGTTATATAGTGATGTATCATCTCGTGAATCACTGTTTCAGTGAATGCTTCTTCAGTCCATTTGACGTTTGAGGCAATCCAGATGTTACCGACATACTTTCCCTTGTACATTAGACGGCCATACATGCCAAACGTCCTTGGCATCCTAAAGGTGTGGAACTTGCATGGCTCAAGTATTCCATTGAAATACTTCCTATTGCATTCATCAAATTTTGAGGCAATCAATTCTTTTGTTATCTTCAAATAACCCATATTCTATAATTTATTAAAAGCATTCTTATTCTAATTAGGCAATGATATATCTGTTGGCACAAAAACATCTGTTATACACATAGGAGTAGTTCACTTATTCATCGTGAAGCTGTTCCCATTGAAGCATTGCATTTTCTTGATTTGTAAGTTTTGGTTGTACGAAGCATTTTGTAGCCAACCATTCCTTTACATGTTGTTCCATATAATCAAAGATTGAGCCATTTTTACCTATTCCTTCTATTTGAAGCATATTACCATCTTCTATTTTATAGCTAACGTTCCACCCATCACATATAATGTGAAAATGAGGTGGAGTATGGTCATCACTCCAAATTTTTAGTTCCCAAGTATTATAAGGAAATAAACATCTACCTGTTTCTTTCTTATTAATTCTTGCCATCTCGTTAATCATAGAATCAGTGGCATTCAATGTAGACGGCTTTTCTAAAGTAGCAGTCAATGTTTCTTCTTTTATAAAGTCATTAATTGCAATAGTTACACTTTCTTTTATAATGTTCTCCAAATTAATCTTCTTCATAATAAACCATTTAAAATAAATACCGAAAAAACAAATTCTACGTGATATTTACTATAGGTAATAATATATATTATTTGTGCCAACAACTATATCATTGCTTATTTTTATTGCAGAGACGCAGCCTAACTTCACGGCGATAGCCGTAAAGTGCGCAAGCCGAGCGAAATACAAAATAAACTCGTTTATTTTATTTCAACATTGCTGCCACTTCATCATTGCTGATACCTGTCGTCTTGGCAATTTGCAGAGTGTCCATTCCTTTAGAATAGAGCAACTTCACTACATTCTTTAGCTGTTCGCTCTTCTGCTGCAACTGTTCGCTCTTCTGCTGCAGCTGTTCGCTCTTCTGTTGCAGCTGTTCACTCTTCTGTTGCAGCTGTTCGCTCTTCTGTTGCAGCTGTTCGCTCTTCTGTTGCAGCTGTTCGCTCTTCTGTTGCAGCTGTTCACTCTTCTGCTGCAGCTGTTCGTCTTTCTGCTTCAGTTCTTTTTCGCGTTTCATTATTGCCGTGTCACGGTCTTCTATCGCCTTGTAATATTCGTCCTCCACGTTCATGTCCTGACGCATTTCGGAGTCGGCGGCAGCGGCAGTAAGACGATGGAGCATATACATCATGTCGGCATCATCCTCATATTTGTTCTCGTCGATGTTGAGAACCTGTTTGTCCTCCGCATCTTTCCTCGACTGGTCGAATACGCTGAGCACTTTTTCAAGGCGGTTGTTCACGCGCCCCTTCAGTCTCGGTATCTGCACTATTATACTGTTGTGTGTAAGGCTCTCCACAAACGGCTCCTCCTTTCCGTCCTTGACCACCTTTCCGTTGTAGTCGTATACATCGTGGTTGACGTATACCACAGGCTCCTTGATGTCGCCCACACGATGTCCGAGCAGATAGACCGCCACCATGGGGTAGGCGAAACCTTTGGGCGAGTCGCTGCGTATGTTCAGTTTGTTGCTGTACTGCGCACCAAGATACTGGCGGAAACGCAGTGTCTCCGTGTCGAGCCATGTCTTCTGCAGTTCTATTAGTATGACGCGGTCTTTATATTCGTTGCTCTCGGTGTCCTTCTCTCTTACGGTGGCAGCAAAGTCAATGCGAAACATTGAGAGTGTGTCGCGTGTGGTGTTGACATACTCGTGCGGTCGCATCTCCACCTTCACCACTTCCTTCTTCAGCAATGCCGATAGGATGGTTTTTGATATGCGTTCGTCCGACATTATATATTTGAACACGGAGTCGTAGATCGGGTTGGCAACATGTAGTATCATAAGCGTTGAGCATTTTCTGTTAAATACATCTGCAAACTTACACATTTTATGTGAATTACAACACTTCTCGTCCGTTTTTTTTTGATATTTCCTTTGTCTCCTTGTCTTCTGCGGATCATATAGCTTGGACATCAGTACTATTGGTCTATATAGATATTATCACTCGAAATGTCGGATGAGCCGTTTATTCTTATTGCCGAGACGTAGCCCAACTTCACGGCAAAAGCCGTGGGGACAACAGGCATAGCGTCTACGAGTAACTTCATAACTCTACGCTCTTACATAGTCACCACAGAAGTAGATACTCATGAGAGAACGGACGATTTCGCTGTACTGATAACCGAACGTTTTCGTTAAGCCAGATGAGCAGAGCTAAGTTTACTTAAGCTCTGCCATGGCGAGAAAACGTGCCATGAAATGGAACAATCTACACCTTAGACCGAGGCTTGAGTCGATTACAGATGACAATGTGGAGTCAAAATTGCTCCATGATGAAAACATTCCTCCAAAAAGAATGAGTTTCTCAGATTTAATTTGTATTTTTACCATGTCTATCGTCAGATTCTCTTGTTTATTTTTGCAACACTAAAATAAGTGAAGTCTTTGACATGGCAAAATCCTGGGGCGCTCGGCTCTGCCGCTTGGCTTGTCTGAGAACTTTTTGTTGCTCAGGTACTTAAAGAGTTTAATTTGTAATAGTGTTGCGGAATTAAGGATAAGTTTGCATATGCGACCAGTATCCATCAAAAACTAACAGTAACCAAACACCATAAATAACAATTCAACATAACACAATCAAATTAATCACAATATGAAACAGCTGTTTTTGACATTTGCAGCGGCTCTGCTTCTGCTGCCCGCCACGCTGTGGGCCGACACCGCCAAAAAGAAAATAAAATCGGTGGAGATAACGATAGACGCCCCTACTCCAGGAATGGACTTAGAGAAAGCCGAAAAACTCGCCCTGAAAGCGGTGAACACCGCCTACGGCGACCTGTTCAAGAGCGGTGTCATCACAATGCGCGACATCTCATGGGATGGCGAGTTCGGCGAGAACAAGGAGGGCATCCCCACACTGAAGGCTGGATACCCCTACATAGCCACAATTGAGATAGTGATAGACCCAGACGGAGATTACCAGACCGAATGGGTAAAGAGAGACGGTTCCAACGTTCTGTCGACCGAAAACTTCAAGGCCACGGTGAACGGGATACCGGCACGCGTGCTCACAAGCGCCCCTTACTTCCCCATTATGGAGGTGAAATTCACCATACCTGGCGGCAAGGCCGGACCGCAGGAGAAAGATGACCATTCCTCCGACTACGACGTGCTGAAGAAGGAATACCGCTCCACCCTGCCCTACATATCGCGCAAAGAGGCCGACGAAGTATATCCACACTACCACCCGCTGGATGTGCTCGTAGTCGACAAGATCGATCAGCTCTACGAATTCATGCATGAGAAATACATCTCGTCGAGCGGACATGCATACAAAAATCACAACACCCTGCTGATGACCAAGTTGATAATCGACGTAAGCAACGGGGCGGAAAACTACAACATCTCAGAATTCGCAAATACACTCGGTGCCCCATTCTCCACCACATTCAATCTGAAAGAGGTGTGGCTTAGCCCCAAGGTGGATGCCGTGAAATACGTAAAAGACCTCAACGAGGCCACCGTCGAGCGGCTGTCAAAATGGGGACGCAATTATATGGAACAGAGCACAAAGCTCTACACCGCCAAGGGCACATTGTTCATCCCCGAGAACGCAGGCAAGGCTGTGCTCGACTGTCTGGCTCTCGACGCCACCGAGCCGACATACACCATACGCACATACCGCGGCGATGTGTTTGAGGCACAGAAGGCTGGCGTGGCAGCCACCAAACTTCTCACCTGCACCAAGCATGTGTTCACAGCCAAGATAGAGGCTGCCGACCGCGTGTGCCAGTACAACACATGCAAGCAACCGTTCAAATGGTACTACTCATGCAAGGTTTGCGGCAAGTGCGAACGAAACAAAGCGCACACCTTCAGCGCCAGACCGGCAGCCGAAGTACTGGAATGGCACGACATGAACGAGAACATAGCCAACGACCAGGCATACATCGGCGTAAACGCAGCCGGTGAGCACCTCTACTGGAAGAGCTGCATCTATTGCGGCATCTCACACAGCTATCACATGAGACACCTCACACCCAGAGACCAGAAAATGATGGGTATGGAAGGCTCTTTCGAAGATTTCAAAGTCTCAACGCTCGAAAGTATGAAGAGCGAGGAAGATATATGCCTGCTGGAGACGGAGCTGCCGAGCGACCAGATGTTCATACTGCCACGCAAGTCGGAAGCCAAGATGAGCGTGTGGGCGCAGGACGGCGTAAACCGCGCCCTGTGCGACAACCTCATCGACGACGCCGTGCTCGGCAACGACTACACCAAACCCGTGACCCGCAAACAGCTTCGCTCCATCATGACACTGCTCGTGAAGGAGATGTCTGGAAAGGACGCATCAGCCAGTGCCATCGGACTCGACGACGCCTCACTGCCACAGAGCGGCCGCGGTGGCACTTCTGCAGGGCGCGCGAGAGCGAAGGGATGGTGATGCCCATGCCTGCCAGGCGGTTGTCGGCATTGCCATCCTCGATGACGGTGATAAGACTGAGGTCGGCCAGAGGGAAGTACATGTTGACGTACTGGTCTATCTGCCTGTCGGTGAGCTCGGAGAAACCGTAGAGGTCCTTATAGGTGGCGTTGACCAGGTCAAAGAGCTTACGGCCATAGCCTCCCTCGAACACGTCTTTCTTAGTAAGTTTGCGCACGTGCAGATTGTAGCGCTGCTCTATCATCCGGGCTATCTTGGTGTACTTCTCGGGTATGGTTTCGGGCACTTCCAGGTAGTACTCCACGTAGTCGTTGTCCTTACTCCAGCCTCCCAGGCGCTCCATGTGCTCGGGGTAGTAGGGGTAGTTATAGATGGTGGGCATGGTGCCCAACTTGTCAAAGCCGAAGGTAAGCATGCCCTCGGGATCCATGTCGGTAAAGCCTAAGGGGCCCACCACGCTGTACATGCCCTTGGCCCGCCCGTAGTCCTCTACGGCCTGGAGCAGCGCCCTGGACACCTCGATGTCGTCTACGAAGTCTATCCAGCCGAAGCGTACATCGCGGCGGTTCCACTTCTCATTGGCGCGGTGATTGATAATGGCGGCCACGCGACCGGCCAACTTACCGTCGCGGTAGGCCAGATAGTATTCGGCCTCGCAGAAGTCAAAGGCAGCATTGCGCTCAGGGCTCAACGTGTTCAGTTCGTCGCTATAAAGATTGGGCACATCGTATGCGTTGCCTTCATATAAATCGTAATGGAACTCAATAAAGGCTTTGAGGTCTTTCTTGGTTTCCACACGCTTGATACGTATGTCTGACATATTAACAAAAAAACTCTTTAAGAGTGCAAAAATAGCAAATAAAACGGAGACAACGGCAGAAATCAGCGGATTTTTTCACAGATAAGCACTACGTGACCTCCGTCCGAAAGGGTTGTGCCAAAGATATATACGGGGCCACCATCGCGCAGGCCGAGGCGACGGCGGAGCTGGTCGGCCGACAGGGGAAAATTGCGCACGGAGACGTTGGCACGTTCTATGCCGCCAAGGGCGCGGCGCTGCTGCTTGCGGTTGAGGGTGCTGACGGCCACGACGCGGAAACAGCGGCCCGAGCGGAAATCGCCGGGGGCGTCGCCCACGAACAGGTGCGAGTTGGGGGCCACCATCCGCAGGCCATAGCGGCGGCAGAGGGGGCCAAAGCATCCGCCCTTCATCACCGAAGCAGAGGGTTCGTAGAGGTAGGCACCAGGGGCGACGGCACCGGTCAGGATAGCGGGGGACTCAGTGGCCTCAGCGGCGCTGAAAGTTTCGACCAGGGGCTCCGCGCTCCGCGTCGTGAAGTCTACACATCGCACCAAGGGGGCCGCCTGGCCTGGGGGCATCGGTTGGGCCTCAGCCTCAGCACTCGACTGGCCCGACAGCAGGAGCAACAGCTCCTTGCACTCATTGTCGACCGACACGATGTGTACCTCGCGCACGCCACGGAGCTGGCGCACGGCCTCGTGCCAGTCGAGCATGGGCGACAGCTTGACGAGCACCCTGTCGGCCTTGGCCAACAACTCATCGCACAGCGCCGTCACGTCGGGACTGCAATCGGCTATGGCATAGGTGCGCGCACCACTCTGGCTGCGCCGGGCTGGGTCTATGTATATCAGTGACACGTGGCCCATGGTGTGCAGATAGTTGGTGGCATCGGCACACACCACGTTAGCGCTGCGGTGCAGCACGCCCAGGTTGTGGCGCACGGTGTCGCACAGCTCGCTGTTGGCCTCTACGTAGGTGGCATAGGCATAACCCTTAGAGATGGCCATGAAGTCTATGCCAAAGCCGCCCGTGAGGTCTGCCATGGACTCATGGGCGCCCGTGGCACACACCGCAGCTTTCCACGCGGCCGTCTGCTCGCTCGAGCACTGCTCCATAGACAGGTGGGGAGGATACACTATACCCTCCGTCATGGCCAGCGTGGGCAGTTTCTTCATCGCCGTCTGCCGGCCACGTATCTGGTTAAGTGCCCAGGGCATGTCTACCGTGCCCAGACGGTCGCCCATAAGCGCTAAGGCCCGCACATCGTCCGAGGCGTGCTCGCGTACAAACCGTATTGTATCTTCGTTCTTCATCATAGTCATTCACTGCCTTATCCTCGCCCGCTTCCGCATCACCGGAAGACACCTCACGCCCATAGAAACCATCTTTAGCGAGCCCGGAGCCATCATTAGAGGGCTAAAGGTCGGTCTTTAGAAACGTAAAGATTAGCCATAGCAAAAGATGAGACAGACCAAAGCAGATAGCGGGATGATTTTGACGGATAGCAGAGCCACAAGGAGCGTAAAGATTACATCCTGGCACATCGCGATTTATGGGGTCTGCACCACTCCGAAATGCTGCAAGCAAGCTATTGACCGCTCGGTGCCAAAATAGTACTGCTTATTGAGCTTGCGATACGTCAACTGCCTAACAAGTTCGTTCATTGTGATGATGCCTTCAAGGTATCTATCCAGTTGGAACGCTACTCCATCATCGGCCACAGGTCCTATAACCACATCATAGCTATGATGAATATCTGGCTGACGAATATCACGGTTCAGCAAAATAAACTCGGCCCAAGCAGCAGTAGGTTTATCAAATTTCAACACATTGAGAGTCCCATCATTGAGTACCTGCTCTTCTATACCAAACGACGTAACAATGGCACGACCCTTTCCTACGATGCTAACTCTTCTTCGGGCCATATTAGCTGCCTGCTCGTAAATGTCCGTAAGATAAAATCCCTGCCCAAAGTCCTTATGGGGTTTGCAACAGGCAAGTTCTATCTTGTCAATGGCCATATTTGACCCATGATAGAGCGTCAGCATGGCAGCCCTCCTCCATAGCGACGACACACGGAAGCAAGGTCTTTTACGGCATCGTCAAGAGAGAGCTGGTGTTCAGCCTCGTAGTTGTCCACGAGGAAGTCAATGCCCTTGTGGCGCCTAAGATAGGCATAAGCCTGCTTGTCCGAGAGGTGGTAATGATGGGCAAACTTGCCTATACAATAAAGGATATAAGTCACCTTGTATGCTTCCATAACTTTAACTTATTTGTCCGTATTTCAGTTCGGCCTTCAACAACTCGTAGTTATAGGCTGCACTCTGATAATAGAGTCCTGTATCCATATCGAGCAACTTAGAGTACCAGTCTGAGTTGTACACATCATCAAGAGCAGCCGTAAGTGTAAGTCCGTAGTCGGCCATCAGCCAGACCACGATGTCCTTGATACGACAGTTTATCATAAACTGTATCTGTCCCTGCGCCAGTTGGGTGTTAGCCATATATAGTTATCTATGTAGAACCAGAATTTTCTGACCTGTAAAGCCGTAACGGACACAGCCAAGCAGATATAACATATCCGTATAAACCCATCTGGTAATAGACCCAGAACCTGCTACGGACTTATGGTACTTACGGGCATCCGAGTAAGGCTGCCACGGCTCATGGTTTCCTGCCTGTCCGGTTATCTTAGTCAGTCATAAAATCCCTGCATCTATCTGTTACTGTCGCAAAGTTAACTTTTATTTAGCAATAAAACAAGCAAAAAGCATATTTTTATGGAGATACAGCCTGTGGGAGCCATCGTCCTAAAGCCCAGAGCAGTGCTCCTACATCGGAACGGCCAGGGCTGTTTCCTATAAAAAACGCGCTGCAAGGCCAGGAACCACTCCCACACCTTACAGCGCGTCTGCCATATATCGGGCCACCCACTAAGGGTAGCTCATGTTACCTTATATTTACTTTTCCACGTACCCGTTGGTCTCGTCAATGTTTTCCCACAGGTTGAAACGGGGAGCACGGGCATCGCCCTGGTCTGCTTCGGATTCATCACCATAAGTACCCGACATACCATTACCAGAGAGAGAACCAGCCAGGATGGCATCATTTGCTATTATTATTTGCTCAGTCTGTGGGGTGATATATGATTTCTTGTTCATAGTCGTAATATCTTTTAGATTATGTTATTTCTTAATTACCTTCTTACCATTCTGGATATATATACCAGCCTTGAGACCTTCGAGGCTATAGCCTACGCACTGCCCATTCAGGTTATACACGCGGCCATCGACCTTGACCGTGTCTATGTTCAGGTCGTCTATACCCGTAGTGGTTCCGTCAATAACAGCCCTAAGTGCCTGGGTATCGGTGCTTGCCGGTACAAGGAAGAAAGCACGGAAGGCATTCATCCTTGTTTCAGCCTTAGCCTTGTAGAACTTGTTGGCCGCGCCAAGGAAAAGCGCATTTTCTTTTCCCGCTGTAGCCCGTTTGCTGACATCTGCAGGAGAATAGATGCCTACAAACTCTACATCGCCTTTTTCGGAAAAGCCAAAATCCGTTTCATCCTTCACGGCAATGGTCGTTACACCTGTGAATGTATAGGTGTTATCCTCGGCTACATTGCCAACCTTTATAAGACAAGGCACACCTGCTGTTATACCCGTAGCTTGGGCAAAGGTCAAAGTGTTGCCACTGACAGACTCTAATGTACGCAGCTCCACATCATCGCCAAACGCAGCTTTGGTCTGTTCATCGGTAAGAGAGAACGGCAGGCAAAGGGTATTCCATCCTCCATCTGCATAGAGTGTACGCTTCAAGGTTACATTAGCATTTTCTGCGGCCTCTACAACATTGTCCTTAGCCTCGTCAAGTGTAACATCAGCAGCAGCTATCTCCTTAACCATCACCTCATCGAGGAAGAAACGGTTATTGTCTTTATTATCGTTATTCTTAAATGTTAACGTAAAGGACTTTGTACCTGAAATAACAATTTCAAATTTCTCCCATTGCCCTTTACCAGGATTTAAAGAGATAGTTTTAGCAGTATTATTCCCATAAGTCAAAGTTCCATCAGAAATAGTAACGATAACAGGTGTAGATTCTTTTTGAGTATTCCACAAACCTGCCTTAAATGTTAATACAGCACTACCACTTATTGCTATTGATGGAGTAGTAACACTTGCAGCTTCTTTTCCAACTCTTATACAACCAGCGCCCAAGAGAACAGTTCCAGTTTTAGTCCAAGCATTATCTAATTTATTTTTGTCCCATAGACCTGCAGCAGCATTACCTGACCATCCACCATTTCCGTCACACTTATCAAACGACTCATAGAAAGCATAGTCACCCTTATATTCTATAGTATAGCTAATCTTGTTAGAGTTGGCATAACCGCCTGTTCCGATAAACTGAGCAGTGATAACCGTCTTACCATATTTGCTACCCATGGTTACAGCACCAGTGCTTTCATCTACGGTAGCCACATCTGTATTGCTGCTACTATATTGGATGGCGCCTGTAGCCCCCTCGGTAGTACACGTAGCCTTATAGCCCTCAAAAGTCTCACCGTTTTTCACGGTAACTGTAGCGTTCTCTATCCCTTCAGCAAAAGCAATAGTAGTAGCTGTCTTACCAGAATCTTGTTTCTTGTAGATTTGTACAATATATGTTTTACTAGTAGAGGAAGCATAACAAGAGAAACAGTATGGGTTTATATTCAGTTTGATGAACGAAGTAAATTTACCAAAACAAATTGTAGAATTTCCAGCAGACGTAAACGAGATAGAGGCTTGGGTATTTGTGTTAGAAGCATCATCAGTTGACTGTAGCGTGTTTTTGGCAGGTTGATAAAGATATTTTCCATCAGAAGTAACAAGTTGCCATTTCTCATTTACTTTCTTCAAAGTAAGTTCTTCAATACCATCTACAAAAGAGAAGACGCCATTAGTAATAGAAATGCCAACTGCAGCTCGATTGTTTGTATTTTGAGCACCCATAGCTTTAGCATACTGTTTACATCCTATCACTATCACATCCCCAGCCTTAAGCTCGTCAACGGATGTTACTAACTTGTAGGTATCACCTACAGCTGCCTTTACCCCCCCCGTGCAGATTATTGCAAGGAGAGCCAGCATTAATAATCGTAAATGTTTTGTCATAAAATTAATTATTTAATAGTTTATAATTCCAGATGTTTATTAGAGTTTGCGATATATATGTTAGCACTATATGGTTAATAGGCAGTGGGAACGGTGACAGTCCTCAGGGCCATAGTTGGTTGATGGGGTAAGAAGATGATGAGCGCCACGGGCCCCGAGCATACAGCGATGGGCAAAGCGATGGTCATTTCTTCAGATATTTTAGACTTCATTTGCAAAATTACAGCGGTAATGTTACAAAAAGGCAACACAAACGTTAAAAATGCGTCCAACAATAGTTAAATAACACTAAAGACAAACGCCGGGACGGCTCCGACCGGCAAACTAACGGCCAACCACGGGAAAAGTAAAAAAGTAAGTGGCCCCCAAGCCTCTAATGGGGGATATGAAAAGGCAAGTACTACCAGAGTGGACACCATGAGAGAAGAAAAGACCGGTCTCCACGTTTCTAATGACGGCTCCCAGCTCGCTAATGACGGCTCCGGGAAACGTAAAGGTCGGTTTCTACGATTAGTATGATTACTATCCCTAACATTAGGGAAGTAACCTGTCCAGCGCTTTTTACCCTTTTACCTTTTTACCTTTTTACTTTTCATCCGGTAACGGCTATTAATACACCTATGCGTATCAGGATAAGGACAATTACCACTCGGACGAGCACGGGAGTAAAGCTCTACTCTTCAGCAGCCCACGCAAGTTTTGCGACGATTATCTGCGCTATTCTCCGCATATTCACCCCGTTTTTGCGGAGAATAAGGGGTGCGGAGGGGGATAAGGGCCTGGACAGAGAGGACATGGCGGGGCCACGGACAAGGGATCCGAAGGTGACGGGAGCCATCATTCCCTCATAAAAGTGTACCGAGGACTTGATTATTCCCTCATAAAAGTGTATATTTGCAGCAATTATTCCCTCATAAAAGTGTACCTGTATGAAGAGAGAGATTTATAACCAACTAAAACAGTGGCAGTTATAAATCATGGAAAAGCCTTATGCAGAAAGCAAGTTATAAGGGGGCGGACGAGGGAGGCCACTGCTAAACCCGCGATGACGACAGACTAAAAAAGAGCCCTGCAAGGCTACTCGGTGAGGGTGCTTGCAGGGCTCTTTAGCAGTATGCTGTGACGACGTGTTAGTCGCTGAGCTTGGCGCTGATAAACTCGCGGTTAAGGCGAGCTATGTTAGCGATAGTCTCGTTCTTAGGACACACGGCCTCGCAGGCGCGGGTGTTGGTACAGTTACCAAATCCGAGTTCATCCATCTTGGCTATCATGGCCTTGGCACGCTTGGCAGCCTCCGGACGGCCCTGGGGCAGCAGTGCGAGCTGACTTACCTTAGAGCTGACGAAGAGCATGGCCGAGCCGTTCTTGCAGGCAGCCACACAGGCACCGCAGCCGATACAGGTAGCGCAGTCCATGGCCTCGTCGGCAGCCTCCTTAGAGATAAGGATGGCGTTGGCATCCTGGGCCTGACCTGTGCGGACAGAGGTGTAGCCACCAGCCTGGATAATCTTGTCAAAGGCACCACGGTCTACCATACAGTCCTTGATAACAGGGAAACCGGCCGAGCGCCAGGGCTCTACGGTGATGACGTCGCCATCGTTGAAGCGACGCATGTAGAGCTGACAGGTGGTAGCGCCACGCTCGGTCTTGCCGTGGGGCACACCGTTAATGTAGAGTGAGCACATACCGCAGATACCCTCGCGGCAGTCGTGATCGAAAACGAAAGGCTCCTGACCAGCCTCGATAAGCTCCTCGTTGAGGATGTCGAGCATCTCAAGGAACGAGGTATCGTCGGGGATGTTCTTCATCTCGTGTGTATCGAAATGGCCCTTGTCTTTGGGTCCGTTCTGCTTCCAATACTTTAGTGTGAATGATATATTCTTAGCCATGATTATTAATTCTTATAGTTACGTGTTTGAACCTTAATTGCCTCGTACTCCAGAGGCTCCTTGATGAGCTCAGGGGCCTTGGTGTCGTCGCCCTGGTATTCCCAGCAGCCTACATAGAAGAAGTGCTCGTCATCGCGCTTAGCCTCGCCCTCCTCGGTCTGGTGCTCCTCGCGGAAGTGGCCACCGCAGCTCTCCTCGCGGTGCAGGGCATCGTAGGCGATAAGCTCGCCCATGAGGATGAAGTCGCGCAGATGGATGGCCTTGTCGAGCTCGACGTTAAGCCCTTCCTTGGTGCCAGGGATGAAGAGGTTGGTATTGAACTCGTCGCGGATGCCTTTGAGCAGCTGCAGACCTTTCTCAAGGCCCTCCTTGGTGCGGCCCATGCCCACATGCTCCCACATAATGTGGCCCAGCTCCTTGTGGATAGAGTCGACAGAACGCTTGCCATGGATGTTCATCAGGCGGTCAATCTCAGCCTGAACGCCTTTCTCAGCTTCAGCAAACTCGGGCAGGTCGGTAGAGAGACGGGGCCAGAGATCCTGGTTGGCCAGGTAGTTCTGGATGGTGTAAGGCAGTACGAAGTAACCGTCAGCCAGACCCTGCATAAGGGCAGAAGCGCCCAAACGGTTGGCACCGTGGTCAGAGAAGTTGCACTCGCCGATGGCAAAGAGGCCGGGAACTGTGGTCTGCAGCTCGTAGTCAACCCAGATACCACCCATGGTGTAGTGGATAGCGGGGAAGATCATCATAGGATTGTAGTACTTCACACCGTCAATCTCGCGGGCCACTTCACCAGGATTAACGTCTGTAATCTCCTCGTACATGTCGAAGAGGTTGCCGTAACGCTGGAGGATAACGTCAATACCGAGGCGGTTGATAGACTCAGAGAAGTCGAGGAACACGGCCAGGCCAGTGTTGTTAACGCCATAGCCCTTGTCGCAGCGCTCCTTGGCTGCACGTGAGGCCACGTCGCGCGGAACGAGGTTACCGAAGGCAGGATAGCGACGCTCCAAGTAATAGTCGCGGTCTTCCTCGGGTATATCAGAACCCTTGATCTCGCCAGCCTGCAGCTTCTTGGCGTCTTCGAGCTTCTTGGGCACCCAGATACGGCCGTCGTTACGCAGCGACTCAGACATCAGGGTCAGCTTGCTCTGCTTGTCACCGTGAACGGGGATACAGGTGGGGTGAATCTGTACGTAGCAGGGGTTAGCAAAGTATGCGCCCTTGCGGTAGCACTGAACGGCAGCGGTACAGTTGCAACCCATAGCATTGGTAGAGAGGAAGTAGGTGTTGCCATAACCACCGGTGGCGATAACCACAGCATTGGCAGAGAAGCGCTCGAGCTCGCCGCTCACCAGGTTCTTGGCGATGATACCACGGGCGTGGCCGTCAACGATTACCACATCCTCCATCTCGTAGCGGGTGTAGAGCTTCACCTTGCCAGCCTGAACCATGCGGCTCAGAGAAGAGTAGGCACCGAGCAGCAGCTGCTGGCCGGTCTGACCCTTGGCATAGAAGGTACGTGAAACCTGGGCACCACCAAAAGAGCGGTTGGCAAGCATACCACCATACTCGCGGGCGAAAGGCACACCCTGGGCTACACACTGGTCGATGATATTGTTAGACACCTCAGCCAGACGGTATACGTTGGCCTCGCGGGCACGATAGTCACCACCCTTTACGGTGTCGTAGAAAAGACGATATACTGAGTCGCCGTCGTTCTGATAGTTCTTGGCGGCATTGATACCACCCTGGGCGGCGATAGAGTGAGCACGACGGGGAGAGTCCTGGATGCAGAAGTTGAGCACGTTGAATCCCATCTCACCGAGTGAGGCGGCAGCACTGGCACCAGCCAGACCTGTACCTACGACGATGACATCGAGCTTGAGTTTGTTCTTGGGGTTAACCAGGCGCTGATGAGCCTTGTAATTGGTCCATTTCTCAGCTACTGGACCCTCGGGTATTCTTGAATTTAAAGTCTTAGCCATAATTACTATTACTTTTTCGATTGTTACATGAATTAATTACTTAGGCGATTCAGCAGAGGCTGGGGGCACAATTGAAGGCAAAAGCCAGAACCACTACTACAAAGGCGAGCATGAGCAGACTGGTGTAAACCACGCTGATGCACTGCCAACGCTTGAACCATACCTTGCCACTTACGCCGAGTGTCTGCATAGAACTCCAGAAACCGTGAGCGAGGTGGAACCACAGAGCGGCAAGCCACACGAGATACAGCACTACATAGACAGGTTTCTCGAAGGTGTCCTGGATGAAGGCGAAGCCGTCAGAGGGCAGATGGCCAACAGCCATACCGGTAAGCTCGGCAAACATCATGTTGTACCAGAAGTTGAAGAGGTGGAGCAGCAGACCCAGCAGGATGATGATACCCAGCACGAGCATGTTCTGCGAAGCCCACTCTACCTTCTCGGGCTTGACGGTTACCTCGTAGCGTGAAGCGCCACGCGCACGACGGTTCTGTGCGGTGAGGATAAACGCGTACACGATGTGACACACTGCGAGAGCAGCCAGACCAAGAGTAGCCACGAGGGCATACCAGTTGGCACCAAGCAACTCACAAATCATGTTGTAGGCTTTACCCGAAAATAGGGCTACAACGTTCATACAGCAATGGAACGTCAGAAAAAGGATAAGCGCAATGCCAGTTACAGACATCACTACCTTTCTACCAATAGATGAATTGATTAACCACATAAATGATTGTAATTTAATTATTTAATTGTTAGTAATGTTATATCATGACAATACTACCGAGAGCCACTATCATAGACCCTAAAATGACTGCTCGCACATTATTATAAGGTATGATAGAGGCTCAGCGGATGCAAAAATACTATATTTTTATTATAATTCAAAGCAAAACCATCAAAAAATTGGATTTAATTTCTTACTTTTGCGGAAAATATTACAACATAATGAAATTTGATTATGATGTGATAGTAATCGGAGGCGGACACGCAGGCTGCGAAGCCGCTGCCGCAGCTGCCCGGATGGGCGCTCGGACGTGCCTGATTACTATGGACATGAACAAGATTGGACAGATGAGCTGTAACCCGGCCATCGGTGGCATAGCTAAAGGACAGATAGTCAGGGAGATTGATGCTCTCGGCGGTCAGACCGGAATCGTCACCGACGCCACTGCCATACAGTTCAGAATGCTCAATCAGGGAAAAGGCCCAGCCGTTTGGTCGCCAAGGGCGCAATGCGACAGGGGAAAGTTCATCTGGAAATGGCGCGAAATACTTGACCACACCGACAATCTGGATATCTGGCAGGACCAGGCAGACACACTCATCGTCAAAGACGGTGTGGCTGTGGGAGTTACCACAATCTGGGGAGTAACATTCCATGCCCGCGCGGTGGTGGTGACGGCAGGCACATTCCTCAACGGACTCATGCACATCGGCAGGCATAAGGTGCCGGGTGGCAGATGCGCCGAGCCGGCTGTCCTGAACTTCAGCGAGAGCATAGCCAGCCACGGCATACGCGTAGGACGTATGAAGACGGGCACACCCGTACGCATCGACCGACGAAGTGTACACTTCGAAGACACAGAGGAGCAACCCGGCGAACAGGGATTTCATCAGTTCAGTTATATGGCTCCTCTCCGCACACTGCAGCAACTGCCTTGTTGGACCTGTTATACCAACAAGCAATCTCACGACATACTCCGCAGCGGACTGGCAGACTCGCCGCTCTTCAACGGGCAGATACAGAGCACCGGACCGCGCTACTGCCCGTCGATAGAGACCAAACTCGTCACCTTTCCAGACAAGGAGCAGCACCCGCTGTTTCTCGAGCCCGAAGGGGAGAATACCAATGAGATGTATCTCAATGGCTTCTCGTCGAGCATGCCTATCGACATACAGCTGCAGGCACTCCACGCCATCCCCGCACTGCGCGACGCGCGCTTCTATCGCCCGGGCTACGCCATCGAGTACGACTACTTCGACCCCACCCAGCTCGACCACTCGCTGGAGTCCAAGGTCGTCAGCGGGCTCTTCCTCGCCGGACAGGTCAATGGCACCACGGGCTACGAAGAGGCTGCAGGACAGGGTCTCGTGGCGGGCATCAACGCTGCCATCAAGTGTGGCGGAGGCCAGCCGTTTGTCATGGCGCGCGACGAGAGTTATATAGGTGTGCTCATCGACGACCTCACCACCAAGGGGGTCGACGAGCCTTACCGCATGTTTACCTCGCGCGCAGAATACCGTATACTTCTGCGACAGGATGATGCCGACGCCCGACTCACTGAGCGTGCCTATCACCTCGGAGTGGCATCGCGCGAGCGCTACGACTGGTGGTTGCAGAAGCGCGAGGGCATAGAGCGCATCATCGACTTCTGCGCCAGCACCAGCGTCAAGCCCGCCGACATCAACCCGTGGCTCGAGAGCATCGGCACTACCCCACTCCGCATGGGATGCAAGGTCGCCGACCTCGTCAGCCGTCCCCAGGTGAGCATCCGGCAGATGGCCGACGCCGTGCCCCAACTCCGCGCACTGATAGAGGGTCTGCCCAACCGCAAGGAGGAAACCAGCGAGGCAGCAGAAATCAAAATCAAGTATAAGGGCTACATCGAGCGCGAACGCATCATTGCCGACAAGATGCACCGACTGGAGAATATCAAGATTAGGGGTCGCTTCAAGTACAGCGAGCTCCACGAAATCTCGACCGAGGGTCGCCAGAAGCTCGAGAAGATTAACCCCGAGACCCTGGCACAGGCAAGCCGCATCCCTGGAGTGTCACCCAGCGATATCAATGTGCTGCTGGTACTTATGGGAAGATAGTTTCACGTGAAACAAGGATAAATCTATAAATATTATAATTGCAATGAACAACGAAGTATTAATGAAGAATTTACGCTGCATTCCCGACTGGCCAATCAAGGGCGTAAATTTCAGAGATGTAACCACGCTCTTCAAGAGCGCCGAATGTCTTAGGATTATTACCAATGAAATGGTGGACCTATACAAGGACAAGGGCATTACCAAGATTGTGGGTATCGAGAGCCGAGGTTTTGTGATGTCGTCGGCAGTGGCACTCCAGCTCAACGCAGGTATCGTGCTCTGCCGCAAGCCGGGCAAGCTGCCCTGCGAGACCGTACAGGAGAGCTACGCCAAGGAGTATGGCATCGACACCATCGAAATCCACAAGGACGCCATCAACGAGAACGATGTGGTGTTGCTCCACGACGACCTGCTCGCCACCGGCGGAACCATGAAGGCTGCCTGTGACCTGGTCAAGAAGTTCAACCCCAAAAAGGTGTATTGCAACTTCATCATCGAACTTGTCAATGAGGACCTCAATGGCCGGGATGCTTTCGACGACGATATCGAAGTGACATCTCTCATACAGGTTTAATATTTTAGCGAGAGCGGCCTTTAGGCTTTGCGTCATTCCTGCGCCCCACTCCACCATCCTGACAACTGTCGGAACCATCGGTGGCGGGCATGAAACAATGACGGTAAAGATTAAAGGCCGCTTAAAGTTTCACGTGAAACTTTAAGCGGCTATTTCATTTGTTTCCAATAGGTTTAAGCATGAAGAAAGAGAAAGAGGAACTATTGGCAAGACTCAAAAACATTGTCCTCAATATGCCGGAGAAACCGGGCAGTTATCAGTTCTATGACAAGGACCACACCATCATTTACGTGGGAAAAGCCAAGAGGCTGAAGAGCCGTGTTTCGTCTTACTTCCATACCGAGGTCGATAGGTTCAAGACCAAGGTGCTGGTGTCCAAAATCTGCGACATCACCTACACCGTGGTCAACACCGAAGAAGACGCGCTGCTGCTCGAAAACAGCCTGATCAAGCGCTACAACCCGCGCTATAATGTGCTGCTCAAAGACGGCAAGACCTACCCCAGCATCTGTATCACCAAGGAGTATCTGCCTCGAATTTTCAAGACGCGTAACATCAACCGCAAGGGCGGACAATACTTTGGTCCCTACAGCCACATCAGTAGCATGTACAACATTCTCGACCTAATCGGCAAAATTTACAAGCCGCGCAAGTGCCATTTCCCTATTTCCGCCGAAGGCATCGCTGCCGGTAAGTACAAGCCTTGCCTCGAATACCACATTCATAATTGTGGTGCGCCGTGTTGTGGTCGTCAGAGCTACGATGATTATATGGAATGTATCCGTCAGGCACGCGAAATTCTCAAGGGCAATACGCGCGAGTTGAGCGAGTTGCTGTATCAGCAGATGCAGCAGCTGTCTGCAGCGCTCAAGTTCGAGGAGGCCGAGCAGGTCAAGCAGCGCTATATGCTGCTCCAGGGCTTCGTGAGCCGCAGCGAGGTAGTGAGCCACACCATTACCGATGTCGATGTTTTCAGCATTATTGACGACGAGGCGTCGCGGAATGCATATATCAACTATATTCACGTGAAAAACGGCACCATCAACCAGAGTTTCACCTTTGAATATAAGCGTAAGCTCGATGAAACGTGCGAAGAACTGCTCATTGACGCCATTCCCGAGATTCGCGAGCGTTTTCAAAGCACGGCACGCGAAGTAATAGTGCCGTTCGAACTGTCGTGGCAGCTCAGCAACGTCACCTTCACCGTGCCGAAACGGGGCGACAAGCGCCATCTGCTGGAGTTGTCTGAAATGAACAGCCGTCAGTACAAGTTCGACAGGCTCAAACAAGCTGAAAAGCTCAACCCTGAGCAGAAGCAGACGCGCCTGATGAAGGAGCTGCAGGCCAAGCTGAAGCTGCCCAAGCTCCCCTACCACATCGAGTGTTTCGACAACTCCAATATCTCTGGCACCGACGCCGTGGCGGGTTGCGTGGTGTTCAAGGGCATGCGCCCTGCCAAGAAGGAATACCGCAAATACAACATCAAGACCGTCGTCGGACCCGACGATTATGCGTCTATGCAGGAGGTAGTGCGACGCCGCTATCAGCGCATGACCGATGAGCATCAGCCGTTGCCCGACCTGATTATCACCGATGGCGGCAAGGGCCAGATGGATGTCGTATCGGCTGTGGTCAATGGCGAAATGGGACTCAATATTGCCGTGGCTGGACTCGCCAAGGACGACCGCCACCGCACCAATGAACTGCTCTTCGGCGACCCCATTTGCACGGTGGCGCTCGATGTCAAGAGCGAGCTGTTCCATGCCCTCACGCGCATCCAGGACGAGGTTCACCGCTACGCCATCACCTTCCACCGCGACAAGCGGTCCAAGCACGCACTCCACTCTCAGCTCGACGACATCCGAGGCATAGGCCCCAAGACGCGCGAGGCGCTCCTGAAGCAGTTCAAGACGGTCAAGGCCATCCGCGAGGCTTCGCTCCCAACCCTCTCTGCCTCAGTGGGTAACGCCAAAGCCAAGGTGATTTACGACCATTTCCACCCCGCGAGCGAGTAGCTCTCTCCCACTCCTCTCGCTAACCCATTGACGATCAGCGCAGTAGCCTTCACCACTGCGCTGATAGTCTTTTTATGTCCCGCCGTCAGTGACAGCATCAGCGGTACTGTATTACATATAACAACAGCCCACCACGACCACCTTTCCGACCTTCACAGCAATCATAGCGATTACATCGCCAGCCATGCAGTTTACATCAAAACCATGCAGTTTACATAGGAAACCATGCTGTTCGCGTCTACAATCATGGAGGGTACCTTTACAAAGCTGGAGGGTACCTCTGCGAAGCTGGAGAGCCCCTCTGCGAGGCTGGAGGGTATCTCCACAC
The DNA here is from genome assembly GCF_002251285.1 of Prevotella sp. P5-64. Taxonomy (NCBI): domain Bacteria; kingdom Pseudomonadati; phylum Bacteroidota; class Bacteroidia; order Bacteroidales; family Prevotellaceae; genus Prevotella; species Prevotella sp. P5-64. The sequence continues at coordinate 89,900 of NZ_NPJK01000076.1, read as the reverse complement.
CCACGGCAGCCCAAAACGCCGCTACAGAGGCTCTCAGAGGGCTCTGAATGGCTGTTGCAGACGATATTTCGACCCTCTCGAGCAAAAATAAAACAAATGATGGGTTAAATTATGGCAAATTTAGTATATTTGCAGATTATAGCATAACGATAGTCACTATGAGAATTGTCATACAGCGCGTTTCGCGCGCATCGGTCACCATAGACAGCGAGGTCAAATCATCCATCGGCAAAGGCTACCTTATCCTTGTAGGCATAGAAGGCGCCGACACGCACGAGGATGCCGACTGGCTGGTACACAAGGTTATAGGTCTGCGCGTCTTTGAGGACGAACAGGGAGTCATGAACCGTGATATCCTGTCGGTACAGGGCGAGATACTCGTGGTATCACAGTTCACGCTCTTCGCGAGTTACAAGAAGGGCAACCGCCCGGCATGGTTCCGAGCCGCTACGCACGACGTATCGGTGCCCCTGTACAACTACTTCTGCACCCGAATGAGCGAGGCGCTCGGCAAGCAGGTAGGCACGGGCGAGTTTGGCGCCGACATGAAGGTAGAACTGGTCAACGACGGCCCTGTGACCATCTGTATGGACACCAAGAACAAAGAGTAAACTATAGCAATGAACAACATGAATATCAAGACTATCGCAAAAATTGTGGCGCTTGCCATCATACTGGTCAGCAAGACTCTGGAGCGCCTGCTCCACCTCTCGGCAGCAGCCATAGCGTGCGTAGGCGGTGCCATTATGTTCGGCATATTGCTCCAGACGCTCATCCAGATTCTCCGCACCGGCATCACTACGGGCGTGTGGCACAAGGGCATGCTCGCCTACTATGCGGTGATTACCTCCATCTTCGCCTTCTTGACCGTGATGCTCGCCATGCGGGTTATGATAGACGGCGTAACCGTCTGAACCACAGCAGCCTTCAACTAAGTGAAAGATATGAACGAAATCAAGGAAACTGCCATCTGGCTCATCAACATCCTGGGCATGCTCGCCATCATGGTGGGCGGAATCTTGATGAAGAGCGCCACGTGGCTCATCATAGGCGGCATCATGTGTACCATCTACTACACCATCACCGCCCTGCGCAACTGGAAGGACAAGCGCCGAAGCGCTGTGGTCTACCTCATCATGGCCCTGACGCTCTTGGGCATAATCGCAGCTTACCTCCTAACCCACTGATTATGACTATACAGGAAGCACAACAACGAGTAGACGAATGGATAAGGCAGTATGGAGTGCGCTACTTCTCTGAGCTCACCAATATGGCTTGCCTCACCGAAGAGGTGGGCGAACTGGCACGCGTCATGGCGCGCACCTATGGCGACCAGAGCTTCAAGGCGGGCGAAAAGCCCAACCTGGGCGAAGAGATGGCCGATGTGCTGTGGGTGCTCATCTGCCTTGCCAACCAGACGGGCATAGACCTCACCGTCGAGCTCGAAAAGAGCTTTGAAAAGAAGACCCGCCGCGACGCCACGCGCCATATCAACAACAGCAAACTGTAACTTTAGGACAATCATTAATAACCCAAACAATATGACAGACATTAAGAACGTTGACAAGTATCAGCAGGCGCTGAACAAGTACAACCTCAACATCACCGATGCTGAAGTTGCCGAAGAAGTAAAGAAAATCGTAGAAAAAGCAGCTGAGAACAATACCGACGAGGTTCACCGCTTCCTTCTGGGCAGCATCGAGCTGACCTCGCTCCGTACCACCGACACCGAAGAAGAGATTCTGGCTATGGTAGAGCGTGTTAACAACTTTGCCAAGGACTACAAGGAACTGCCCCACGTGGCTGCCATATGCACCTATCCCTGCTTCGCCAAACTGGTGAGCGAGAGCCTGGAGGTAGACGGTGTAGAGATAACCAACGTATGTGCCTCTTTCCCCTCTTCTCAGACCTTCATCGAGGTCAAGATTGCCGAGACTGCGCTCGCAGTCAAGGATGGCGCCACCGAGATTGACATCGTGCAGTCGGTGGGCAAGTATCTGTCGGGCGACTATGAGACTGTGGCCGATGAAATCAGCGAAATCAAGGATATTTGCGGCGAAGTGCCACTCAAGGTAATCCTCGAGACAGGCGACCTACCATCGATGGCCGACGTGAAGCGTGCTTCTATCATCGCCATGTATGCCGGTGCCGACTATATCAAGACATCTACAGGCAAGGAGAAGGTTTCTGCCACTCCCGAGGCTGTCTACGTGATGTGCCAGGCCATCAAGGAGTACTACGACGAGACCGGCATCCAGATTGGCTTGAAGCCCGCAGGCGGTATCAATACCGTGATGGACGCTGTGACCTACTACACCATCGTCAAGGAGGTCTTGGGCGAGAAGTGGCTCACCAACAAGTGGTTCCGCTTGGGCACCAGCCGTCTTACCAACCTGCTTATCAGCACAATCGAAGGCAAAGAGGTAAAATACTTCTAACCCCACAGCCTTCCCCACGAGGGATGGCATAACGCCTAAGGGCGATGCAGACCGCGCAGTCTGCATCGCCCTTTTTGCATCCACCTCCGCGCGCGTTTCCCGTTCATCCAGACTCATTTCGACCATCCCGACAACTCGGCGGAGGTCACGTTGGCGATAATTTCATGGTGCGAAACGCTGAGTGCATGGCGCGAAACGGTGTTTTCATGGCTTGCATTACATATATCACGCCCCGCATCCTCGGTTTCGCGCCCCGCAATACGGCCGAAAACAATCAGTGCATCATATTACACGTTGATGGCTAAATGATGCACTGACGAGGGGAAAATCGCGATGAATTGGGGATTATTTGTTGCGCTTGATGACGTAGTCGAGATAAGCTCTAAGTGCCTGGCGTATATCGTCCTGATGGATATACGTATCGATGAAGTGGCAGGCTTCATCGTGAAACTCCCACATGCGGCGCTCGGCATATTCTATACCGCCGTTGGCCTTGGTATAGGCGACAAGTTTGCCGATTTCATCGGTGCTGATGCAGCGGTCTTTCACCTTGTAAGCCAGCTCTCTGATTTCGGCGGGCGCATCGTGGTTCACAGCGTAGATGGCGGGCAGCGTGAGCTTGCCTTCAGCCATGTCGTTGCCGGTGGGTTTGCCTATGTCGGCACTGTCGTAATAGTCGAAGATGTCGTCGCGTATCTGGAAGACGATACCAAGGTTCTGGCCGAAGCGGGCAGCAGCCTCAATCTCCTCGTCGGTGGCTCCCGACGCCAGCGCACCAATGGAGGCACACGCCTCGAAGAGTGCAGCGGTCTTACCTTTTATTATATTATAGTAGACGTCCTCCGAGATGTCACGGTTGGATATGTTGGAAAGCTGCAGGATTTCACCGTCTGAGAGTGTACGCCCCAACTGCGCCAGATAACGGATAATGCGCTCACGATGAGTGTAAGAGACATGGAGCAGAGCGGTAGAGAGAATGTAGTCGCCCACAAGCACACTCACCTTGTTGTCATAGATGGCGTTGACAGAAGCCTGGCCGCGTCTTTCGGCGCTTTCATCGACCACATCGTCGTGCACCAGCGACGCTGTGTGCAGCAACTCCAGTCCTATGGCTGCATGCTGGGTTACCTCGGTTACGGCTCCGAAACTTTTGGCTATCAGCAGGATGAGAATGGGTCGCATACGCTTGCCGCCGCGCTGGCGGATATGGTTCAGGGCTTGCGCCAGCATGCCATCCTCGTGGTCGAGCGAGCGGTTGAACATCTCGATGAAATCGGCCAATTCTGCAGATATCGGCGCCTTGATAACTGTTTGATAATCCATGACTATGAGTATTTTGTTGCAAAATTACAGATATTTTCTGTCATTATCTAATTTATTTTCGTAATTTTACACACCTAAAGCAATTAGAACTATGGACAGACTCTTTCTATTGGACGCCTATGCACTTATATATAGGTCGTACTACGCATTCCTCAAAAACCCACGCATCAACTCCAAGGGACTCAATACATCAGCAATAATGGGGTTCGTCAATACCCTCAACGAGGTGATAACCAAGGAGCAGCCCACATACATGGCTGTGGCTTTCGACCACGGCAAGACCTTCCGTCACGAGGCTTTTCCCGCCTACAAGGCACAGCGCGAGGAGACGCCCGAGGACATCCGGGCGAGCGTGCCCATCATCAAGGACATCCTCGAGGCTTACCATATACCCGTGCTCCAGGCCGACGGCTTCGAGGCCGACGATGTGATAGGCACCCTTGCCACCGCTGCCGGACGCGAGGGCATCGAGACCTACATGCTTACCCCCGACAAAGACTACGGACAGCTCGTGGGTGGCAATGTCTATATCTACCGACCCCGTCATGGTGGCGGTTACGACACGCTGGGCGAAAGCGAGGTGACAGAGAAGTATGGTATAGCGACCACCGCACAGGTCATCGACCTGCTGGCGCTTATGGGCGACTCGGCCGACAACTTCCCCGGATGTCCGGGAGTGGGCGAGAAGACTGCCGCGAAACTCATCACACAGTTTGGGAGTATCGACAACATGCTCGCACATACCGACGAAATCAAAGGCAAGTTGAGAGAGAAAGTTGAAGGTGCCGTCGACGACATACGCATGAGCCGGTTCCTGGCGACCATAAGGACCGACGTGCCCATAGCGCTCGATTTGGAAAAAATGAAGATGACCTCGCCCGACGAGGAGCGACTCGAGAAAATCTTCCAGGAACTCGAGTTCAGAGCCCTGACCGACAAAATTATTAAAAAAGTTAAAAATACGCCGAAAAACGACGATTTGCAGCTCGATTTGTTTGGCGAATTTGCGGCCGAGAGCCAAGGCGAGCCAAAAAATGCGAGTATTTTGGGCCTCAAAGAGACCCCCCACGATTACCAACTTATTGAATCAGAAGAAGAAGCACGAAAAATACGTGATTATTTCTTGACAAAAGAAATCTTGAGTTTTGATACAGAAACGACATCGACCAACGCCATCGACGCCGAATTGGTCGGTCTGAGCTTCGCGGTCGAAGAATTCAAGGCCGTCTATGTCGCCGTGCCCGCAGAGAGGGAAGCGGCGCAGCGCATGGTCGACATTTTCCGTCCGCTCTACGAAGACGAGCACATCATGAAGGTAGGACAGAACGTCAAGTACGACTACGAGGTGTTGCGTCGTTATGGGATAGAGGTGCGCGGACCCATGTTCGACACCATGCTCGCCCACTACATCGTGCAGCCCGAGCTTCACCACAACATGGACTACATGGCCGAGACGCTTCTGGGCTACCAGACGATACACATCGACCAACTCATCGGACCTCGAGGTAAAGGTCAGCGGTCTATGCGTGACCTCCAGCCCCAGGAAGTATATGAGTATGCTGCCGAAGATGCCGACGTGACGCTCAGACTGAAGAACGTGCTCGAGCAGAAGCTCAAGGAGGTCGACGGCGAACGCCTCTTCTACGACATCGAGATGCCACTGGTGCCCGTACTGGCCGAGATGGAGCTCACCGGAGTATGCTTGGACACCGCCGCACTGGCAGAGACAGGCAAGAACTTCAACCGCCGGCTCGCCGAATACGAACAGAAGATATATTCCGAGGCTGGCGAGACATTCAATATATCCAGTCCCAAGCAGGTGGGAGATATTCTCTTTGGCAAGATGAAGATTGTAGACAAGCCAAAGAAGACCAAGACGGGCCAGTATGTCACCTCGGAAGAGGTGCTGACCCAGTTGCGCAGCCGCGCGCCCATCGTCGACGACATACTGAGTTACAGAGGGTTGAAGAAGTTGCTCGGCACCTATGTCGAGGCACTTCCCCGACTCATCAACCCCCGCACGAGCCACATCCACACCTGCTTCAACCAGGCCATCACCGCCACGGGGCGCCTCAGTTCGTCTGACCCCAACCTGCAGAATATCCCCATCCGCGACGACGACGGCAAGGAGATACGCAAGAGCTTCGTGCCCGAGCCGGGATGCCTCTTCTTCTCTGCCGACTACTCGCAGATAGAGCTCCGCATCATGGCCCATCTCTCGCAGGACGAACACATGCTCGACGCCTTCCGCAGCGGCATCGACATCCATGCCGCCACAGCCGCCAAGATATGGCACGTGCCGGTCGAAGAGGTCACGCCCGAGCAGCGCAAGAAAGCCAAGCAAGCCAACTTCGGCATCATCTATGGCATCAGCACCTACGGACTGGCGCAGCGTATGAATATCAGCAACTCAGAGGCGCGCCAGCTCATCGACGACTATTTCGCCACCTTCCCACGCGTCAAGGCATACATGGACGAGGCCATCGCCACCTGCCGCGAGAAGGGCTACGCCGAGACCATCTACCACCGCCGACGCTATCTGCCCGATATAGCATCGCGCAACGCCACCGTGAGAGGCTTCGCCGAACGCAACGCCATCAACGCGCCCATCCAGGGCTCGGAGGCCGACATCATCAAGGTGGCAATGATACACATATTCAAGCGGTTCGCCACCGAAGGACTGCGCTCGAGGATGATACTGCAGGTACACGATGAACTCAACTTCAGCGTCTATCCCGAGGAGCGCGAGCAGGTAGAGCGTATCGTCATCGAGGAGATGGAAAACGCCTGCCGACTCAGCATCCCGCTTACCGCCGATGCAGGCTGGGGCGCCAACTGGCTCGAAGCCCATTGACGCCACCGCCGCCACGGCGACAGAGATACGACAAAACAACTTGAATATTAATGTGTATGACAGCCCTAACCAGACAACTTTTCAGGGAGTTCAGGGTGCAGGAAGCATTCTGGACCACCGCAGAAACCGTGGCCTACGACAGCGAAGCGCAGATGCTCTTCCTGCTGGTGCTCCGCCAGAACAACAACGTGCCGCTGCTCTTCGATGATGTGAAGAAAATCGAGATGATGGCCTGGCAGGGAAACCCATACATGATGTACGCCTATGCCAGGCTGCACGATGTGCTCCAATACGACAACCACTCCGACAGCATCAAGCACGATTTCTACAAGCTCGCTGCCAGCCACGGTATCGGCGACGCCTATGCCCAACTCGCCTACATGCACAAGGACGGCGACCTGGGAGAGTGCGACTACGATGCCTACAATGACCTGATGCAGAAGGCATTGGACAACCACAGCGAGAAAGCCATGCAGCAGCACATCCGCGACATCATCTATGGCACCAACGGCAGCCCACGCGATGCGCTAAAAGGCTATGAACTCGCCGAAAATCATGTCCATCAGCAGGACTTTCATGACCCCGAATACTATATGCTCATGGGCAACGCCGACAGGGAATTGGGCCGCATCGGCAACGCCGTGACCAACTATGAACTGGCCACCGAACATGGTGGCAGCGCAGCCTTCTTCTGGTGGGCTGTCACCGACTGCTGCGACCGCGACGGCATCGTCGTCGACCGCGATGGCTTCGCCGAAATCATGCAGAAAGGCAGGGCTGTCGATGCTCGCGACTGCTACCTCATGTACACCATGCTCACCGACGACGCCACCTACGATGCCCTCGACCCCGACGCCCAGCGCGAACTCAGCGCCTGTCTCAGCGACGACCTCCAGGCAGGATGGTGCCTCGGCGACTGCGTATGCCCCTATTACCTCGGCTTCTACTACGAGGAAGGGCTCTATGGCTTCGCCCAAGACTATCAGCAGGCTTGGCTCTGGTATGGCCGCGCCGCCCGTCTGCGCAGTCCCTACGGTTATGCAGCCCTTACCCGCATGATACTGGACGACTCCACCGCGCCCGCTGGCTGCGGCGAGAGCTTCGCCTACGAGTATGCCTACAAGGGGCTTATGCTTGGCTGTAGCGACCTGCTCCAGACAGTAATCAGAGGTTACAGACAGGGCTTCCTCGACCACCACAAGGCTAAGATTGAGGAAATCTGGCTGCCCCAATACGATGAATGGCTGAGACACGTAGCCGATGACGACGATTATCCCTGCGATAGCGAGGCCTGAGAGGCTGCTTGAGCGACCCGCTGCCACGGTCAGAGCACCAGAGCGAGTTGCCCCCACTCCACCCTTCCTCCCTACACAATGCCAAAAGGCTTCAGCAAGAGACTGCCCGTTCCCTTGCTGAAGCCTTTTGGCCATCCGCTGCCTCCTATTATATCTCCGCGATACGCAAACCGAAGTCGGCGGCACTGCCCTCTTCGCCAAAGACCTTCGGCATCATTCGGCTGCGCATATTGGTAACATTCTGCCTGGTCGTAACCAGCAGTACGGCAGCCTCTGAGGGCTGGAAATGCAGCCGAGGATACATAGGCTGAGACGCGCCACTTCTTGCGCGACCATAGGCTTGGCTGAATGCTTTTATAGACCAAGCTACAACAATAATTTCGTTTTTCTTTGGAAGATTAATGAATATGCGCTACATTTGCAAACAGTACATCATTAATATCCGCATCAATATGAAACTCAGGAAGAATATCTTGGTCTTGGTGGCATGTATCGCCACGCTTGCCATGTGCGCCTCGTGCGACAAAGATGACAATGACTCATCTGCCAACATCTTTACCCAACGCATTTATCTCGACTTCGTCACCCCCGAGGGCAACAATCTGCTCGATGCCAACGCGTTTGCCGACTACAGCAAGGGCTATAAGACCGCACAGGACTACTTCTGCGACGACCGCATCAGCATCCTGTGCAGACGGAAGAGCGACGGCAAGACTGCCGACTTCATAGACAAGGGCAACCCCACCCTGCCCTACTCCAATTTCAGGGTAAGCCACCCCGCGCTGAACCTGGTCCAGGACATGAGCCACTACAACCCGACCCAAGGCAACGGCAATAAGGGCGACGCCAACCTGCAGGGCTACATCAACTGGAAGGTTGGAACCACAATAAGTCTGCTTATAGACGACTTCGACGCCAACGTGGGAAAGAAGAATTATACTGAATGCTACGAGATAAGCATCGCCAGCCGAGCCATCTATGGCGACGACCAGCTGCACCAGCTGCGCCTCTACTGCCAGGTGAGCAACAGCCGCCCCGTCATCACCCGCGTAGAGTACGATGATGACCCCGACAATCTGTTGGACCACGACCCCTACTACCGCATTGCCCAACAGATAGGTTATACCCAGTTTACCAACAACCGTGCCTATTTCTACATTCCTATCACCGTAAGACGCGGATAGAGTACGCCACCCCTGCATCCTCTCCCGCATAGAGCCCCACAGCCTGACCCACACCCTCACTCTCCCAATCCTAAACCCAGTAGATATGAAAGCCTTCAGAATTCTGTCACTGCTCTTCTTCCTGAGTCTGACTACCCTCGTCATGGCGCAGAAGTATGAGGTCGACTGTCTCGTCGGCCCCGAAATCAAAGCCACCCCAGTCGAAAAGCCCACCGAGTACGACGGCTCACGCACAGTGCTTTACATCGCCAACGGCACCCTCGTCGATGTCGTAGGGCGCACAGTTACCGGCCCCGATGGCCGCACCGCCTCCCATCTTGGAGATGTGGGCGACTCTGTAGATGTAAGACAGATTAAAGGCATCATCCATTACGACGGCAGGAGATACTTTGTGGAAGCCCGCTGGCTGAAGTTCGCTGACGAAAACCCGCCCTCGGCGACCGACAGATTTGCTTCCGACAACTTCCGCCCGCGCCTACAGCTCACCTCCTGGCTGGCTATGCCCCGCTTGGATGTCCACTCTGCCTCCACGCGGATGCTCTACAGCCGATGGCTACCCTTCATGGCATTGCTGCTCATGTTCCTGGCGGTATGGATGACCCTCCGCACCCGCTTTCTGGTGCTTTCGGCGCTGCCCTTCTTCGCCGCCGTGGGCATAGTCATCTATATGGCGCTGATGATAGACTGGGATGCGCTGTGGTGGTGCAACCCCGACTATGTAGGCATAGAAAATGCCATCGTCGGCATCATCCCCGTGGCGCTGTTTATGGCGTTGGCGCTCATGTATCTCTTGTGTGTGACTATTTTTATCAAAGCCCCGCTGCTGATATGGCCCCTCGTGATAGGCTATATACTGCAGTGGCCCGCCATGTTGGTGTCTGCCCACTTCACGGGCGGCATCTGGCCCGCCCTATTGGTATGCTATGGCATCCCCGTGCTTATCAATGGTTTGCGCCTACGCCTCTATGGTGTCGTCATGACCCTCGTCACGCTGGTCGCCATCCACACCTTTGTAGTGGCATTGGCCACGGTGGTCCAGGTTTCGCTGTGGATTATGATGGCCATGGCCCTCGCCTCGCCGCTGATAGCTTTCCTCCTGTCGACCATCATCGGCAAATACCAGCACACGAAAAATGGAAGATGGGTGCTGCGCAATGGAAAGTGGGTATATGTATATGACTGATACGCTGAAGACCGCCGCGCGCTGTGGGATTACTGATGGGGTAGCAGAAGTCACCCCATTGGCCTCGCATAGCAAACCTACCCATATTTCAGCTTACACTTGTAGAGCATAGGCTGCACCTCAACAATGCGAAACGAAAAAACATGCGTTTTTTCTTTGCATTGTCTGCGGTTTGCACTACCACTACGGCTACGCCGTGAAGGTAGGCGGCACCTCAAGATTAAAAATAAATAAATTTATTTTGTAATCTCTTCGGTTTGCACTACCTTTGTACTCTGGAAATAAACGTTTATAATAAGATATGTCATTAAAATGTGGTATCGTAGGCCTTCCTAATGTGGGAAAATCTACGCTGTTCAATTGCCTGTCGAGTGCCAAAGCGCAGGCAGCCAATTTCCCTTTCTGTACGATAGAACCTAACTTAGGCGTCATTACCGTCCCCGACGACCGACTCACCCGTCTGGCAGAGATAGTACACCCCGGCCGCATTGTGCCCGCCACCTGCGAGATTGTAGATATAGCCGGTCTGGTAAAGGGTGCCTCCAAGGGCGAGGGACTGGGCAACAAGTTTTTGGGCAACATCCGTGAGTGCGACGCCATCATCCATGTCATCCGCTGTTTCGACGACGACAATGTGGTGCGCGAGGGCGGTGCTCCCGTCAATCCCGTGCAGGACAAGGAGATTATCGACACCGAGCTGCAGCTCAAAGACCTCGACACCATCGAGGCCCAGCTCGCCAAGAACCAAAAGATAGCAGCCATAGGCAACAACAAGGACGCCAAGGTGCTGGTGACCGTGCTCGAAGCCTACAAGGAGGCGCTGGAGCAGGGCCGCAACGCCCGCTCGGTGACCTTTGAGAGCAAGGAGGAGCAGCAGGCCGCCCACGACCTGTTTCTGCTTACCACCAAGCCCGTGCTCTATGTGTGCAACGTAGACGAGGCCAGCGCCAAGGAGGGCAACCAGTACTCACGCCAGATAGAAGAGATAGCCGCTTCAGAGGGCGCCGAGGCCATGGTGATAGCCGCCAAGACCGAGGAAGACATCGCGTCGCTCGAGACCTATGACGACAAGAAGATGTTTCTCGACGAGCTGGGACTGGAGGAGAGCGGCGTAAACCGTCTCATCAAGAAGGCCTACAGTCTGCTCAACCTCGAGACATTCATCACCGCCGGAGAGATGGAGGTCAAGGCATGGACCTATCACAAGGGTTGGAAGGCACCCCAGTGTGCCGGCGTGATACACACCGACTTTGAAAAGGGATTCATCCGTGCCGAGGTCATCAAGTACGACGACTACATCCAGTATGGCTCTGAGGCTGCCGTACGCGAAGCCGGCAAGCTGGGCATCGAGGGCAAGGAGTATGTGGTCCAGGACGGCGACATCATGCACTTCCGGTTCAACGTATAACGCATCAAGCTATGACAAGTCTGCTCAACTTTATCCTCTGGAACCCCGATACGACAGCGCTGCATCTCGGGCCGTTTGATGTGCGCTGGTACGGACTGTGCTGGCTTACCGGACTGGCCCTCGCCTACTTCCTCGTGAGATGGCTCTACCACGACCAGCGCGTCAAGGACGAGTATTTTGACCCACTCTTCCTCTATTGCTTTGTGGGTATCATCATGGGAGCTCGTCTTGGTCACTGTATCTTCTACGAACCCCACTATTTCCTTTCCTCTTGGCAGCACGTGATAGAGATGTTGCTGCCCATCAAGTTTGTCGATGGCGCTCCCCTCGCCCATGGCGGCATGCTCTACAGCCTCACCGGCGGCACCGTCATCTTCACGGGCTACGAGGGACTGGCTTCCCACGGAGGCACGCTGGGACTGATGCTGGCGCTGTGGTGCTACTACCGTCGCACCCACATGAACCTGTGGCAGGTGCTCGACGACATAGCCATAGCCACCCCCATCACCGCCTGCTTCATACGCCTGGGCAACCTGATGAACTCAGAGATAGTCGGCAAGGTTACCGATGTGCCCTGGGCGTTCATCTTTGAGCGCGTAGACCAGATGCCCCGCCACCCCGGACAGCTCTATGAGGCCATCGCCTACTTCCTCTTCTTCTTTGTGGGATGGCATTTCTACAAGAAGCACAAAGAGTGGGCAGGCACGGGCTTCTTCTTCGGACTCTGTCTGACGCTTATCTTCTGCTTCCGCTTTGTGATAGAGTATACCAAGGACGTGCAGGAGGCTTTCGAGCACGACATGCTGTTCAATATGGGCCAACTGCTCTCTGTGCCATTCATCATCATAGGCATCGTGTGCATGCGCCGCGCTCTGCGCAAGGCACGGCAGTAAGCCGGCAGCCATCAGCCCACTGATATAAGTACCCCGTCGCCGCGGTTATCTTGTTAACAGGATAGCCGCGGCGATTTTCATTTTCATCGTGATGGAAGTAAATGACTCTCACCATGTCAGAAAAAACGGAAAAAAGGCTGTCGGTATTCAAAAAAGATGTACCTTTGTAGAAGATAGGCTGCACCTCAGCCATTAAGCAGGCTTATGGCGCCAGGTTTGGACCATCTATATTACTATAACTTAAAACACGTATGAAACAATGTATTCTCATCATGCTGGCACTGGCATGGACCATCAGTATGGATGCGCAGGGCATTATCCGACAGCAGACTCAGGTGAAGAAGCCAAAGGACAAGACTGAGCATACCGCCAAGGCTAAAGCCAAGACAGCCCCCAAGCCCAAGAAACGGGTAGAGCGAAAGGTGGAACCTAAGCCCGAGCCCAAGGAGCCTGTTGAAGTAAAAAACCAGGTGACAAAGAGGGAAGACCCGCCCCCAGTGGAGATGACTCCCACCCAGGTAATAGAGAAGCTGATAGCCGACATGGTGTATATCCCTGGCGGAACGTTCACTATGTACGACCGCAACTTCTATCCTGGTTATACCGGCAAATGTCCGGCAGCCTATAGCGCCACGGTGGCCGGTTACTATCTGTGTCGGTACGAGGTGACGCAGCAGTTGTGGCAGGCCGTGATGGGCTCCAATCCCTCGCAGCATACTGTGGGCAATCGGCCCGTAGAGGGTTTTTATTGGGACGAGGCCCAGCTGTTCATCTATCGCCTCAACCAGATAACTGGACTCAAGTTCCGTTTGCCTACCGAGGAGGAATGGCAGTGGGCTTACGATGAGGGCAAATCGCCACGCCGTTATAAGTACAGTGGCAGCGATGACGCCAAGGAGGTAGGGTGGATCTACTGGAACAGCGACCTCCGTGCGCACGCGGTAGGTATGCTCAAGCCCAATGCCCTGGGTCTCTACGACATGACGGGCAACGTAAGTGAACTCTGTGCAAATCAGGGTGGTGCAGAGTATCTGGATGCTAAATCGCAGAAGGACTACCGCGTGGACCGTGGCTGTTTCTACGACATTACTGACCTGGGCAGTTACGAGCGTACAGGCTTCTACATCGGGGACAATACCAGACGTCCTACCGGAACGGGCATCCGCCTGGCTCTAAGTCAGTTGCCTAAGCCTGTCAGCATCCATCTGGACACTGCCCCACAGCCATCGTCCCGCAGCGAGTTGATAGCTAAGTTGGTCAGCGACATGATACAGGTGCCCGCAGGTACCTTTACTATGGGTTTTGTCTTTCCCGAACTGCGCCAGTACTATATACCGCCCGAGGAGATGGCTCCCCACCAGGTAACGTTAGACAGTTACTATCTGTGTAAGTACGAAGTAACCCAGGCATTGTGGCAAGCCGTAATGGGCGTGAACCCTTCGGAGAACCAAGACGATGCCAGCCAGCCTGTAACTAATGTCGGCTGTAGCGACATCAAGCTGTTTATCAGTAAGCTCAATGCCCTTAGCGGTCAGCAGTTCCGTTTGCCCACCGAGGCAGAGTGGGAGTATGCGTGTATAGGTGGTCGGGGCGAACCTGTAGAGCGTTATAGCGGACACGAACTGGTTGACGGCTCTGCCAAGGTGGTTGCCTGGTGGGGCGACAACCTGCGCCATCCACAGGCTGTGGGTCAGCTCATTCCCAATGTACTGGGCCTGTACGACATGACGGGCAATGTTGATGAGATATGCAGTGATATATGGCGCACATCGCACAGCAAGAAGGCTCAAGTTAATCCACAGGGCCCTAATCCATCGCCCTGCGTCAGCAATAAGCCCGACCATAGGCATGTAGTACGTGGCGGAAACTTCAGGTGTCTCAGATGGTATAATGGCCGTGACTATTGCGCTCAGGCCAATAATCTGACAGGATTGCGGCTGGCTGCCTCGCATATACAGCGATGACGGGCCGCGCAATATATGCCAAAAATCCCATACCTTACTTCCAAGGTATGGGATTTTGGCGTATATGGGGGAGCCGATAGTTACTTCCCCTTGAGTATCTTCTTGATTTCGTTGAGCTTGTTGAGCGCCTCGACGGGCGTGAGGTTGTTGATGTCGAGCCCCCGTGGCTCGTCGCAGCAGCCTATCTGCCAAGACAGAGAGCGACGCTTACGTTTATCTGCTCGCGGTGTTTGGCTCCGAGAGGGTCGGTAAAGTCCAGAGTAGCGTTAACGGCATAGTAAGGAGACTTGCCATCCTTGCCCCACTCCAGCTGAGCGGCGGGGGCGGTTCCGCCAGCATAGACGCGAGGACTCTTGACCTCTACAGGCATGCCCTGCACGCTGTAGGGCACCAGTTCGTAAGCCACAGAGCGGTAACCACCCGTCTGGCGGTCGCGCTGCAGGGTGGCACGCAGCAGCAGATGGACATCATAGCCGTCGGCCGACGAACAGAGCAGATATTCCACCGTGCGGGTGCCCTTTTCCGTCTTGTCGCTCCACGTAGTGAGCGTCTTCGTGACGAGGGTCGTCCACCCCACGCGAGGCACCACGCCATCGTGGCGGTCCATAGCCTCGCGTATATATTTGCGTGCCTGGCCCATCACCTTCTCCACCATCTGGGGCGTCACCTTATAGCCCTTGAGCATCGAGTAGTCTACCATGCAGAGGCGGTTGAGCGCCACAAGCGTGTCATACTGCGCCGGCGTCACCTTGTTGAGCAGCCACCGTGGGGGCATCTTGCCCTTGGCTACAGTCGACTCCACTCTGGGAGTCACCTTTTTCTTACACTGCTGCGCCGCAGCATCGTTTGCCCACGCCATAGCGGCAATGGCAAACAGCAAACACAAAATCGACTTTTTCATTGTTGTTTCAGTTTTAAGGGTGAATATTAGGATAACCTTTCCAATGACTTCCATGCCCCGCGCTTCATGGTCTGCGGGGCGCGCCATGACAGACGGCGCCGGCGTAAGGGCTTTGGCCCGCGTGCTGACCACCGCTGGCGGCTCGTGCCTTATGTCACGTGCTCTCGTATCATTTGTTACGAGCGCTCGTATCAATAGGCACGTGGCCTCGTATCATACGTCACGAGCCAGCCGAGTCCATCTCCGTCTCGGCATCGGTAACGACTAACCCGATGAAGATGATGACATTTGCAAAGTAAGTGGTTAACAGCGACACCACCAAACCAATTAAGTGAAATAGAGTTAACGGGAACGTAAAAGGTAGTTAACCAGAAGCCGACAGACATGGTCTCCAGCCGCGCCAAGACGCCCTCGGGCGCAGCAGAGGCCATTCCCATGCCCACAGAGATGGATAGCAGAGTGGTGGATATAGAGAGAAGGGATGGGGCGATGGTGGGCAGAGCTGCGGAGACAGCGAGCCATCGGGAGAGGGGCAGAAAAAAGGCAGCGCCTGTAAGCACTGCCTTTCTGGATGGGGCAAATCTACTTGCCCTTGAGTATCTTCTTGATTTCGTTGAGCTTGTTGAGCGCCTCGACGGGCGTAAGGTTGTTGATGTCGAGCCCCAGTATCTCGTCGCGGATTTGCGAGAGCACCGGGTCGTCGAGCTGGAAGAAGCTGAGCTGCATGCCCTCGCGGTCGTCGCCTATGTTCTTGATGGCGGCGGCATCGGCGTTGCCCACGCTTGCCCCGTCGGCTTCGAGCTGCTTGAGGATAACCTTGGCGCGGCGCACGATGCTCTTGGGCATACCGGCTATCTCTGCCACATGGATACCGAAGGAGTGCTCGCTGCCACCGGGCACGAGCTTGCGCAGGAAGATAACCTTGTCGCCAACCTCCTTGACGCTTACATTGTAGTTGCGTATGGCGGGGAGCTGGCGCTCCATCTCGTTGAGCTCATGATAGTGGGTGGCAAAGAGCGTGCGGGGGCGTCCCTTGGCATTCTGGTTGAGGTACTCGACGATGGCCCAGGCTATGCTGATGCCGTCGTAGGTAGAGGTGCCACGTCCCAGTTCGTCGAAGAGCACCAGCGAGCGCTCGGTGACATTGTTGAGTATGTTGGCAGCCTCGGTCATTTCGACCATAAAAGTGGACTCGCCGAGCGAAATATTGTCTGACGCACCCACTCGGGTGAAAATTTTGTCCACCAAGCCTATTTTCGCGCTCTCTGCGGGCACGTAGCATCCCACCTGGGCCAACAGTACTATGAGGGCGGTTTGACGCAGCAGAGCGCTTTTTCCGGCCATATTGGGTCCGGTGATGATGATTATCTGCTGCTTGTCGTCGTCGAGATAGATATCGTTGGGCACGAAGCGCTCGCCCACGGGCAATTGCTGCTCAATCACGGGGTGTCGGCCCTGGCGTATGTCGAGCTCCACGCTGTCGTCGACCACCGGGCGCACGTAGTGATTGTCTTCGGCCACCTTGGCAAAGCCCATGAGGCAGTCGAGCTGGGCGATGAGGTTGGCGTTAATCTGTATCTGGGGGATGAACTCCTGCATGGCCGAGATGAGCTCGGCGAAGAGCTGTTGCTCGAGGGCGAGAATCTTCTCATCGGCGCCCAGAATTTTCTCTTCGTACTCCTTGAGCTCCTGGGTAATGTAGCGCTCTGCCTGTGCCAGCGTCTGCTTGCGCACCCACTCGGCAGGCACGCGGTCCTTGAAGGTATTGCGCACCTCGAGGTAGTAGCCGAACACATTGTTGTAACCCACCTTGAGCGAGGTGATGCCCGTCTGCTCAATCTCGCGCTCCTGAATCTGCATGAGATACTCCTTGCCGTTGTGCGATATGTTGCGCAGGTCGTCGAGCTCGGCGCTGTAGCCAGTGGCTATCACGTCGCCCTTGGCCACGAGCTGTGGCGGGTCGGGCTGTATCTCGCTCTCTATGCGCTGTCGCAGGCTCTCGCAGAGATTGAGCTGCTCGCCGATGCGCTGCAGGGTGACATTGTCGGAGTGGGAGCAGGCGTCCTTGATGGGCTCTATCGCCACGAGGGCGTGCCTGAGCTGGACGACCTCGCGGGGCGACACGCGGCCCACTGCCACCTTGGAGACGATGCGCTCGAGGTCGCCTATGCGATGGAGCTGGTCGTTGACCAGCATGCGGAAGTCGGGGGAACGGAAGAAGCAGTCGACCATGTCGAGCCGCTTGCGTATGGGGTCGATATTGCGGAGCGGGAAGACCAGCCAGCGACGCAGCATGCGGCTGCCCATAGGGGTGACGGTGCGGTCGATGACATCGAGCAGCGAACGCCCGTCTTCCTGCATGGGCTGGAGCAGTTCGAGCGAGCGTATGGTGAAGCCGTCGAGGCGCACATACTTCTCTTCCTCGAGGCGGGCCAGAGAGGTGATGTGGCCGATATGGGTGTGCTGGGTAATCTCGAGATACTGCATGATGGCTCCGGCGGCTATGACGCCGTTGTGGAGATGGTCTACGCCAAATCCCTTGAGCGACTTGGTGGCAAAATGGCCCAGGAGTTTCTGTCGGGCAGTCTGCTCGGTAAACACCCAGTCGTCGAGCTCGAAGACGCAGTAGCGGTTGCCAAACCGCGTCTCGAAGTCGGTCTTGCGGGCGCGGTCGTAGAGCACCTCCTTGGGCTGGAAGTTGCCCAAGAGCTTCTCTACATAGTCATAATTGCCCTCGCCGGTAAGGAACTCGCCGGTAGAGATATCGAGAAAGCTGACTCCACATGATGTCTTGCCGAAGTGGACTGCAGCCAGGAAGTTGTTTTCGCGATAGTTGAGCACGTTGTCGCCCATCGCCACACCTGGGGTGACGAGCTCAGTGATGCCACGCTTCACCATCTTGTCCATCTCGGTGAGTCCCTTCTTTCCCTTGAGCTGTTCACGCTTCTTCTTGGGGTCTTCGAGCTGGTCGCAGATGGCCACGCGCTTGCCGGCTCGGATGAGTTTGGGCAGATAGGTATCGAGGGCATGATGGGGGAAGCCTGCCATCTCCATGCTGCCTGCCTGGCCGCCGTTGTTGCGGCGCGTGAGGGTGATGCCCAGTATGCGCGAGGCGGTGACGGCGTCTTCGCAGTAGGTCTCGTAGAAGTCGCCGCAGCGGAAGAGCATCAGCGCCTCAGGGTGCTTGGCCTTGAGGGAGAAGAACTGCTTCATCATCGGGGTGAGCCCCTTGTCGTCTTTTGCCATAGCGGTTATCTTACGGCTGAGGTGACCGGATTGCGCAGTCCCTTCATGCTCACGAGGAACGCCTTGGCTGCACCGAACTTGAGAAACATGTCGAGGCGCACGGGGATGTGGTTCTTGTCATCGGAAACATAGAAGTCTACGATGCGCTTGTACTTGCCGTCTTCCTTCTCGAGGTAAGAGAGCTTGAGACAGCGGTATTTGATACCATTGTCGGCCTTGATTTTGACCTTGCCCGAATAGCGCAGACGCGCGGGGCTGATGTTCTTGCCGTCGGCAATGGGGAAATCTATCTCGTGGCCAGACTTCCAGCCCTCGGGATTGAACGAGCGGGCACGCAGGAAGATATTGAGCATGTCGTAGACACAGTGGGAGACGGTGCGGTGGGCCCATAGGTGCTCGCCACTGCTGGTGAGCTGGTGCTGGCGCAGCTTGACCTTGCCGTCGTGGTAGGAGTAGAAGACCTCATCGACGCCGTAGCGCTTGCCCTCGCGGGCTCCCTTGCGGAAGTAGAGGGGCTCCATGTCGAGCGAACTGTAGCAGAGAAGCGTGTCGCGGAGCACAAACATCTGGTCGACACGGTTGTTGCCACGCGTAGTGAGGCTGGCACGATAGGCGGGGTGGCCGTTGTAGCGGCTCTGGACGGTAGACATCGAGGCGTTGCCGGCCTTGACCCATACAAACTGCCAGTTATAATAGAGATTGTAGGTGAGAAACTCACCCGACTTGAAGGCGTCGTTGTGGAAGGCACACTGGGCATGGGCTGCTACAGCCATGACCATCATCAGTGATGCCATAAGGATTCTATACTTTTTCATATCGTTATCACATATTGGGATTATAGGGTATGCCCATATTCTTGGCACGCTGGGCATTGCGTCCTACAATTTTGCGGCGGGTCTCGCTGCGCTGCTTGATGAGCTTGGCGGGCTTCTGGCGATAGAGCTCGCGCGCAGTGGGGTTCCAGGCTTGGGTGATGTCCCACTTGGCCTTGCAGACTATCTCTTCGGGATAGTAGTAGACCTCGTCGGGCTGCTGGAGGGTGGCGTAGTCGCCGGTGTCCCAGCGCCCGTTGGCGTTGGCATCGACTATCATGCGCAGATAGTAGGTATCGGGCTTCACATAGAAGAACTCGGCGGTGCCGGTGGTGGTGGTGACCTCCTTGACGGGAGCGTCCTGCATGTTGAGGAGCTGGCAGATGACGCTGCGGCCCTCCATGCCTGCGATGTTGACGAAGAGCGAGCCGTAGTCGTCGAGCGAATGGACCTTGAAGCCTATCTTCTTGGACGTGGAGACACGCCCGTAGATGTCGGTGAAGGCGATGCTGTCGACCTCGAGGCTGTACTCGCGGTCGGGGCGCCACTCGCCCACTATCTCGTAGGTACGGGGCTCGCCCTGAACCTCTCTGAGCATGAAGCGCGACTGATACCAGGCGGTGTCGACCTTGGCGTAGAGATGGATGAGGCTGGTATCGATGCGGGCTACAGGCGCGGCGAGGGTGAAGCGGATGTTACGGTCGGGGTCGGTCTGCGATACGCTTTCATACTTGACCTCGAGGGCCTCGGGGGGCATCACCTCGAGATAGGGCTTGCCCCGCTTCTTGGCCTTGTCCTGCACCTTCTGCCAGTCGTCGCGCTTCTTCTGCTTGTCCTTGATGCGCTGGGCATAGGGGGTCTTGGCGAGCAGCTCGAGGGTATCGGTCTGGAGGGTGAGCACGCCGGTGGTGTCGGTCATCTGGTACTGAAGCTCCATGCGCAGGGTGTCCTGATTGACGAGAGCCGTGTCGCGTAGCCAGTAGGTGATGGTGTCGCGGCGCTCGCTGGCCTCGGTTATGAGCGAGTGGGTGGCATCGAAATTGAGGCCACGCACGCGGGGCAGCAGGCTGTCGCCGTAGCTGAAGAAGAGGGTGAAACGGTCGGCCTGGGTACGGTCGGTCTTGACCAGATAGCGGTCGGTAAGGGTGGTGGTGAAGGCCCGGAGCACCAGGTCGTCGGGGAGGAAATGGGTGTAGCCGACCTGGATGATGGAGTCGATGTGGAGCGAGTCGCGCCAGATGGTATCCTGGCGGATGTCCTGCTTGAAGGTGGGCACCACAACTGCGGTGGCGAAGGCCATCTTCTCGCTCTTCTGGTTGTAAAGGAAGTTGCCGTCGGCGTCTTCGAGGGCGTAAACACGGTAGCTGCCGGGGGCTACACCCTTGACGACAAAGCGTCCGGTGGCGTCGGTGCGGGCCACGCGCGCCATAGGCAGCGTGGTGAAGGCGCTGTCGGCCAGGTTGGCATAGAGGCCCACGAGGATGCCCTTGACGGGCTCGAGGTTCTGGGCATCGACCACATAGCCAGCGACCTCCATGGTGTCGATGGCCTCGCCGGTGGAGAAGCTGTAGGTGTAGTTGCCCAGAGGATTGTTCTCGGTAATGTCGGTGATGGCATCAGAGAAGTCTACGGTGTAGGTGACATTGGGCTGGAGCGTGTCGCGGAGCTGTACCATGATGCGCTTGCCCTGGCTCTTGATGTCGGGCTGCTCCATCTGGGGCGGCGAGACGATGACCTTCTCCTGTGCGTTCTCTATCTGGATATACTCGTCGAAGTTGATGTATATCTTCTTGCTGCTGACATTGACCGACTTGTCGGCTGGGCTGGCAGAGAGTATGCGGGGCGGGGTCTCGTCGTACCATCCGCCGTCGGGCTGGCCCATGCGGGCACACGCCGCCATGACCGTCAGAAGCACTATGGCGACAACCGCGGCAAAGGCGCAGCGGCTGACAGGCGTAAACCTCTTATTTATCATTGTCGTTTGACTTGTTGTTACCGTTAAGTTGGAGCAGTTCGTCGAGATTTTTGCGGCTGTTGCTCAGACGGGGCACCTTGTGCTGTCCGCCCAGCTTGCCTTTGGCCTTGAGCCAGTCGTTGAAGAGTCCCTGGCGCGCCTCGATGACCTCGAGATGCTGGAGGGTGATGTCGTGGAAGCGCTTGGCCTCATAGTCGCTGTTGAGCTGCTGCAGACGCTCGTCGAGGGCATGGGCGAAATGGTCGAGGCTGTCGGGCTGACGGCTGAACTCGATGAGCCACTGGTGGCGGCACTTGGCACGGGCGTCCATATAGACTGGGGCGGCGGTATACTCGCTCACCTGAGCGCCAGTCTGCTCGCAGGCATACTGGAGGCCCTTCTCGGCATTGTCCATGATGAGCTCCTCGCCGAAGGCATTGATGAAATACTTGGTGCGGCCGGTGATGACAAACTTGTAAGGGCGTGTCGAGGTAAACTGGACGGTATCGCCGATGAGATAACGCCACAGTCCGCAGGAGGTGGAGATAAGCATGGCGTAGTTGCGGCCTACCTCTACCCCACTCAATGGCAGGACGGTGGGGCGGTCGGTGCCAAACTCGTCCATGGGGATAAACTCGTAGTAGACGCCGTAGTCGAGCATGAGCAGCATCGATGGGTCGGAGGGGTCGTTCTGGATGCCAAAAAATCCCTCACTGGCGTTGTAGGTCTCCATATAGTGCATGCCGGGCGATGTGATAATCTGCTCGTACTGCTTGCGGTAAGGGGTAAAAGCTATGCCGCCATGGAAAAAGACCTCAAGGTTGGGCCAGACTTCGTTGATGTGCTGCTTGCCGGTGAACTCGAGCACGCGCACCAGCACAGACATCATCCAGCTGGGCACGCCCGAAAGGTTGGTGACGTTCTTGTGCATCGTCTCGCGGGCGATGAGGTCGCGCTTCACCTCGAAGTCGGACAGCAGCGCCGTCTTCTTCTGGGGCACTCGCACGAGGTTGACCAGAGGATTGATATTCTCAATCAGTATGGCGGAGAGGTCGCCCACGAGCGAGCCGCTGAGATTGTAGTTGGGTGAGTGGCTGCCTCCGAGTATCAGGCCCTTGCCGTCGAAGAGGCGGGAGTTGGGGTTGTTCTGAAGATACATGGCCACGACGTCGGTGCCGCCCTGATAATGGACGTTCTTGAGTCCGTCGGCAGAGACGGGGATGAACTTGCTCTTGTCGTTGGTGGTTCCGGATGACTTGGCATACCACTTGACGGTACCGGGCCACAGCACGTTCTTCTCACCATGACGCATACGGTCTATATCGCCTTTCAGCTCTTCGTAAGTATTGACGGGAATATTGGCGGCAAAATCTGTATAAGTTCTTATCTCATCGAAGTGATGGCTGGCGCCATATTCGGTATTCTTTCCCTTGGAGATAAGATATCTGAGTACACGTTCCTGCAGCTCGTCAGGAGTGGTAAAATGCTTCTCAAGACTCTTCTGTCGCGGCAAAAAAGCCATGCTTGCTATACGGGTTAAACTCATGTGTATGTAATTGCCAATTAATCATACAAAGTTAACCGATTTCTTTCACATAGCACAATTATTTACCATTTTTAATATAAAATAAACGTGGGGAAGTGAACAGGACAAGTGCCGTGAGTATCATGAAGAGAGACTGGATAGTCTATGGGCTGCTCGCACTTTTATGAGGGACTTTGGAGCGCATCACCTCACTTTTATGAGGGACTTTTGCGCATACCGCCACACTTTTATGAGGGACTTTTGCGCATACCGCCACACTTTTATGAGGGACTTTTATGGCTATTGCTACATTTTTATGAGGGACTTTGGGCGTGGGAGTCACCTCCATCTACGCCAATAGCCCCAGGACAGCGACGATTATCGTCTGTCCTGGGGCTATTGTCATTGGCTTCTGCCTGGGGGTGGCTGTCATCCTTTTTCTGGCAATCGGCTACTGCACCGAGATGTCAATCTACAGCTTCGAGATGACAGGCTACTGCATCGGGATGGCTGGCTACTGTCTCATGGAGATTAGCATCCCCTCGTGAGTAATTGATTTCAACCTTATGGTAATCAACTCTCCTCTATAAGTAATCGTTGTCCACCCTGTGACTGATGGCAGAAGTGGAGCGGGCACTCCCCTACTCTCCTCCGAAGGCTTCGGCTTCGGCGGCGGCTATTATCTCCTCGCGGCTCATGGCTCGCGCAGAGATGTCGCTCAAGTCAAACTCGTCGGAGTCATCGGCAGCTTCCTTGGCGGGTTGTTCCTTGGAAACGGCTGGCTTTCTGGACTTTCGCTGACGAGGCTCGGCGGGGGCCGACTCGACGGCGATGATGAAATCCTGCTTCTCGGCGGTGTCGGGCACAGTCTCTACAGGCTCCTCTTCCATCTTGGTGCGATTGGTCTTGGCCGCAAAGATTTGGTCGATAAACTGAGGCTCGCGGCGCAGCTTCTCGAGCGTGAGCTTGGAGGCGAGCTGCTGGCTCTCCTTCTTGCTGTAGCCCTGGCCGTTGCATCCGTTGACGCCCTCGATAACCACGCGGTAGTCAAACATAGGGCTGCCGTTGCTGTCGACCTTCTGGCTGAGCAGTTCGAAACTTACGTTGACCCTGTTCTTCTGACTCCATTCGAGGAGCTTGCTCTTGAAGTTCACCTCTTTATAAGCCAGCTTGTCGATGTTAATCATCTTGCCAAGGATACGCTGTTGCATGAAGTCCATACATCCCTTGTAACCCTTGTCGAGATAGATGGCACCGACGAGTGCTTCAAAAGCGTTGCCGCCCAGATAGCTGTTGTGCGAGGCACTATGACCGTTGGAGAGGATGAGCTGGTCTATGCCCATTTCTTGCGACAGCTTGTTGAGGGTGTCACGCTGAACGAGTTTGGAACGGGTATTGGTAAGAAATCCCTCGCGCTTGCCGGGGAAATGATGGTACACGATGTCGCCCACAATGGCATCGAGAATGGCATCGCCGAGAAACTCGAGCCGCTCGTTGTTGACGGGCTTGCCCTTGCTGTTGCGGTGCATGATGCTCTTGTGCATGAGCGCCATCTTGTAGTTGTCGATATGGCGGGGATAAAAGCCGAGAATGGCGTATAAAGACGAATAAAGCTCCTTGTCCTTGCGGAAAGAGAGCTTTATTCGGTCAATTAAATTATTCAGCATATTTCTTGAAGATAACACAAGCGTTGTGGCCGCCAAATCCGAACGTATTGCTCAGAGCAGCACGTACCTCACGCTTCTGTGCCTTGTTGAACGTAAAGTTCAGCGAATAATCGAGTTCAGGATCTTCGTCGCCCTCCTCGTGATTGATGGTAGGAGGCACGATGTCGTTCATGACACTCAGTACACATGCCATAGCCTCTACAGCACCGGCAGCACCCAGCAAGTGACCCGTCATCGACTTGGTCGATGAGATGTTGAGCTTGAAGGCAGCATCGCCGAACACTTCCTTGATGGCTTTGGCTTCAGAGATATCTCCCACGTGGGTCGATGTACCATGTACATTGATGTAGTCAATATCCTCGGGCTTCAGACCCGCATCTTCAAGAGCGGCTTCCATAACGAGCTTGGCGCCCAGTCCCTCGGGGTGCGATGCGGTGATATGATATGCGTCGGCGCTTTCGCCCTCGCCTACCATCTCAGCATATATCTTGGCACCACGGGCCTTGGCATGCTCCAGCTCCTCGAGTATGAGACAGCCGGCGCCCTCGCCCATCACAAATCCATCACGGCTGGCGCTGAACGGACGCGAAGCGTGCTCAGGGTCGTCGTTGCGGGTAGACAGCGCCTTCATGGCGTTGAAACCGCCTACACCGCAAGCGCAGATGGCGCTCTCGGCGCCGCCGCTTACTATCATGTCGGCCTTACCCAGACGGATAAGGTTGAACGCATCAGCCAACGCATTGGTCGAAGAAGCGCACGCTGATGTTGTGGTGTAGTTGGGACCGTGGAAACCGAAGTGGATAGAGATATGTCCTGATGCGATATCGGCTATCATCTTGGGGATGAAGAAAGGATTGAACTTAGGTCCATTCTCAGGGTGCTTACCATAGTAAGTCACCTCTTCTTCAAAAGTCTTGATACCACCGATACCCACACCAAATACTACTCCGATGCGGTTCTTGTTGGCAGTCTCAAGGTCAAGACCACAGTCCTTTACACCCTGCATGGCGGCGATAAGTGCCAGCTGGGTGTAACGGTCGAGCTTGCGGGCCTCCTTGCGGTCAATCCAATCATTGACGTTAAGGTTCTTTACCTCGCAAGCAAACTGGGTTTTGAACAGAGACGCGTCAAACTGTGTAATAGGTGCGGCGCCGCTTTTACCCTCGACCATGGCAGCCCATGTCTCTTCGGGGGAGTTGCCCAATGGGGTAACGGCACCAAGACCTGTTACTACTACTCTCTTAAGCTCCATTTATTTTGCGTTCTCCTCGATGTACTTGATGGCGTCGCCTACAGTCTGGATGGTCTCAGCCTTGTCGTCGGGGATATTGATACCGAACTCCTTTTCAAATTCCATAATCAACTCAACGGTATCCAGAGAGTCGGCACCCAGGTCGTTGGTGAAGCTTGCTTCTGGAGTTACATTCTCTTCCTCAACACCGAGTTTGTCAACGATAATCTCTTTAACTTTGCTTTCAATTTCTGACATAATTGTAAAATTTAAATTGTTAAAAATACGTATTATTAAAAATTCTGGCTGCAAAGGAACACATTTTTTATCATTCTGGCAAATTTTTTCGTATAAAAACGACATTCGCATGCACACTACCCCTATGTTTGTGCAATAAAATGGCTATTCTTTTGATAATTAACCACCTTTTGATGACACAAATCGCGCAAAATGAATTTGTTAAAAACGCGGGGAGATGACCTCCAGAAGAACGCAGACAAGTTCCAAAACGGCAACTTTCATCTTCATTACCAAGCCATAGCCCTTTATAACCAATATCTAAGGCCTTCGCGTGGGGCGGAAGCACCCCTACCCCAACCGGCCTTACCCTGGGCGGCAGACTATTACACCTTATATATATTATATAGGTGGATGGATGGAATATTTATGGCTGTGGAAATAATATATAGGTGCATGGATGAAATATATATGGCTATGGAAATAATATATAGGTGCATGGATAGAATATATATGGCTGTGGAAATAATATATAGGTGCATGGATAGAATATAAAGGCAGACGGACATAGTAGATGGGCTGTCGGGCAGCGCATCATGGGTGGACAGACGGCAGATATCCATTGACACATAAAGCATATATAGCGATGCTTATGCCGTGATGGGCGCCAGCGTTGTGGCGGGGGCTTGGGCAAAAACGGGGGAAAAATATAAAAAGTCGGGGGTTTGCTTGGCGCTGTCTTCATTTTACATTATCTTTGCAAAATTAAGGTTTACGCCCCTAAACAACGATACAAGTATAATAACATAAACAACTAAAAACATGGCATCATTTACTGAGCAGTGCAATCACATCTTCAATCAAGCGATTGGTGATTACCACATTAAGAACGATGTAGATACACCCATTAATAACCCTTACGACCGCGAGTCTATCGACAACCGGCTCTATCTGAAGTGCTGGATAGACACAGTACAGTGGCATCTGGAAGACATTATCCGTGACCCCCACATTGACCCGATGGAAGCCCTGCAGCTGAAGCGCCGCATTGACCGCAGCAACCAGGACCGCACGGACCTGGTAGAGCAGATTGACTCTTATTTCCGTCAGCAGTACTCCGACGTGACCATAGCCCCCGACGCTACCATCAACACCGAGAGCCCCGCATGGGCCATCGACCGTCTGAGCATCCTCGCCCTCAAGATTTACCATATGCGCGAGCAGGCCGAGCGTACCGACGCCGACGCCGAGCACCGCGCCAAGTGTCAGGCCAAGCTCAACGTGCTGCTCGAGCAGCAGGTAGACCTCGGCACTGCCATCAACCAGCTGCTCGACGACATCGCCGCCGGCCGCAAGTATATGAAGGTATATCGCCAGATGAAGATGTACAACGACCCATCAACCAATCCGATACTCTACGGCAAGAAGTGAAGACCGACCACATACTCATCATACGTCTCTCAGCGATGGGCGACGTGGCGATGACCGTGCCTATAGTCTATTCGCTCGCCACCCAGTACCCTCACACCCACATCACGGTGCTGAGCCGACCTTTCGCGCGCGCCTTCTTTGACGACCTCGCGCCCAATGTCGGGTTCATGGAAGCCTCGACCGAAGAGCTGCACAATCTGCATGGCCTCAACGGCCTCTACCGCCGACTTGTAGCCAAGCACTTCACCGCTGTCGCCGATTTCCACGACGTCTTGCGCACCAAGTATCTGCGTCTGCGCTTCTGCATGGGGCGTTTCCACGTGGCGCATATAGACAAGCACCGCCGCGGCAAGCGTCTGCTCACTCAGCAGGAGGGGAAACAGCGCGTGCAGCAGCCCACATCATTCCAGAACTACGCCGATGTGCTCGCCGAGTTGGGCTATCCCATCAAGCCCGACTTCACCTCCATCTATCCCGACGGCAAAGCGCCGGCGGCAGACCGTTCAGAGAGGGTAGGCGACAAGCCCGAGAACCAGCGCTGGATAGGCATAGCGCCCTTTGCAGCCCATCAGGGCAAGGTATATCCACTGGGACAGATGAAGCAGGTGGTCGCCCTGCTCACCGAGCAGCACCCCGACTACCGCATATTCCTCTTCGGAGGCGGAAAGACGGAGACCGAACAGCTCAACCACATCGCCGAGCAGACTCCCGGCTGCACCGTGGCATCGGCCGTGGTCAAGGGACTCCGCCAGGAGCTCGCGCTGATGAGCATGCTCGATGTGATGGTTTCGATGGACTCTGCCAACATGCACCTGGCTTCGCTCGTAGCCACCCCCGTGGTGAGCGTCTGGGGCGCCACCCATCCCTACGCCGGCTTCATGGGCTGGAGGCAGAGCGAGGACAACGCCGTGCAGCTCGACATGGACTGCCGTCCGTGCAGCATCTACGGCAACAAGCCCTGCATACACGGCAACTATCCCTGCATGAAGCAGATAGAGCCCGAAGCCATCGTGGCGCGCATCGTGGCGACCGCAGAGCGCCGGTAGAGCTACTGTAGACTCAAGCAACAAGACATAAGACAAGCCCCTGCATCCATCCGACACGGCATGCAGGGGCTTGCTGCGTCTGGGTGTCTCGCCGGACAACACCTTATTATATATACGCGCGCCCGTAACGGGCAGGGTGGGGTGGGAGTGACGCCCGGCAAGTAGGTAGGGTCGGTCGGCAAAGCCGGAGAGACGCTCAGGCAAGCGGAGAAGGTCGACCCGCAAAGCGGGAGTGACGCTCGGCGTGTAGGCAGAGCAGCTGCTGCAGCCGGAGAGACGCCTGGCAAGCGGAGAGAGGGCATCGGGCGGCTCGTAACGGAAGTCACGTGACCACGTTTCTTATGTCACGAGGCTGCGTACCATAAGGCACGAGCTCACGTATCGTATGTTACGAGCCAGCCAAGACGCCCTCGGTGCGAGCAAAAGGGAATTTCCATGCTGTTGGGGTGATGCTCGGTGCGAACAGAAGGGTAGACCCATGCGCTCAAAGGGTAGCTCTATGCTCTATCAAGGCACCCTCGGTGCGAGCAGAAGGGTAGACCCAAGCGAGCAAAGGGTAGCTAAACTCCCCCAACCTTGATGGGCAAAAAAATCAGGCCCCCTTGCCTTCGGTCGAAGGTAAAGAGGGCCTTTGCGTCATCTGATGGATTTTGTATAGGGTTATCTCACGATTGCCTGCAAAAATTTACGGATGTTGAAACCACATAAGGAAAGAGATTATCAATTACCTCTATGACCACTGTCATTACTCTGCTGCAAAGGTCGACAATTATTCACCAAACCACTGGTATATTTCGGACAATAAGTGGTATGTATCGGACATTTATAATAAATCTGCACCTTTTCGGTGTCTATTTGCGAAAAATCTAACGAAATGCTTGGTCATTTCACGAATTTTTCCGAATATTGCAGCAAGGAAGAGAATACTGTCATCTGATAACTCCATGACCTATATGCTACACACACTGACCAGACTGCTATGGGCCACGACACTCGCCTTTATCCTGACTTGCTGCCAACACGGCAGCCCGAGCGAGAGCGAGACCCAAAGTATACGCGACAGCCTTGCCACGCTGCGCCAGCAGGGCAAGAAGGAGCGCGACGCCAGCCGCTACGACGAGGCTCTCAGACTCCACATACGCGGACTCGACATGGCCCGCGCCGTGGGCGACAGCAGCGAGTGGATACAGGCACTCAACAACATTGCCACCGACTACCGCCGCATGGGCATGCTCGACGTGGCGCAGAGCTACCACTACCAGGCGCTCAGCCTCTGCGACGAGTCGTCCGACACTACCTACCAGATGCGCAAGAACCGCGTGAAGGCGCTCAACGGACTGGGCAACATCTACCTCTCTATCTACAGCTACGACGACGCCGACAGCGTGTTCCGCCAGGCGCTCGAGGGCGAGCACCAGCTGGGCAGTGCCACGGGCCAGGCCATCAACTATGCCAATCTGGGCTCCATCTACAGTGCCCGCGGCGATGACGAGAAGGCGCTGGACTACTACCGCCAGTCCATGTTCTACAACAAGAAGGACAGCAATCTGCTGGGCATGGCTCTCTGCCACCTCTACTTCGGCAATATCTATGAGAGACGCCAGCAGTACGACCTCGCGCTGCGCGAATACGAACAGTCAGACCGCATGATGACCGACCTGAAAGACCTCTGGCACGCTCTCGAACCGCGTCTGGCACTGGCTTCGGTCTATTATCACACCCACGAGGACGCCAAGGCACTGGCGCTGCTCGACAGGGCCGACGCCACGGCTCGCCAAATCAACTCGTGGGAGCATATCGTCGAGGTACACCATCTCTACTTCCAGCTCATGCAGCGCCAGGGCCGCTACCACGAGGCGCTCGACCACCATCTCATCGCCACCGCCTATCAGGACAGCATCCTGGACAACGAGAAGCTGGACCGCATACACAATATCGGCATCAACATCGAGCGCACGCGACAGCAGGAGATGGTAGACATGGCGCAGAACGAACTGCAGACCGAGAAGCGCATACGCCAGCAGAGCGCATGGCTCTTCGGGCTAACGGTGATACTGCTCCTGGCGGTCATCAGCGCACTGCTCTACGTGCAGCGCATGCGCCACCGCAGCATGGAGATGATGAGAGAGGCCAGCAGGCTGCGCGAAGACTTCTTTACCAACATTACCCATGAGTTCCGGACGCCTCTGACGGTGATACTCGGACTGAGCCGCAAAATCAGGGAAAACACGGAGGTGCCACAGTCGGTCAGCGACAAGGCGTCGACCATAGAGCGGCAGGGCAACCGCCTGCTCACGCTCGTCACCCAACTGCTGGACATCAGCAAGGTCAAGTCGGTAATCGGCGAACCCAACTGGCAGCACGGCAACATCTGCGCCCAGGTCGCCATGCTGCTCGAGACCTATATAGACTATGCCGCCAACCGCGGCGTGACGCTCAAGTATCACTACGACAAGGCCATCGAGATGGACTTTGTGCCC
This sequence comes from Prevotella sp. P5-64, assembly GCF_002251285.1. Lineage (NCBI taxonomy): Bacteria > Pseudomonadati > Bacteroidota > Bacteroidia > Bacteroidales > Prevotellaceae > Prevotella > Prevotella sp. P5-64. The sequence goes on along the minus strand of NZ_NPJK01000076.1, from coordinate 58,828 downwards.
GATTACGTGAACAAGGTGATGAGCAACCTGGTGTCGAATGCACTGAAATTCACACCCAACGGGGGCACTATCAGCGTCAATCTCTATCAGCGCGGCGACCGGCTGCACATCGACGTGAGCGACACGGGTCATGGCATCAGCAGCGACAAGCTCGCCCATATCTTCGAGCCGTTCTACACCACCGGCGACATGGGCGAAACCAAGGGAACGGGCATAGGACTGGCGCTGACACAAGAGATAATATCCCATCTCAACGGTACCATCACCGCCGAGAGCCAGGTGGGCAAAGGTACCACGTTCCACATCGTCATGCCGATACAGAACCGCTCTGCCGACCCGGTGACCGAGACCGAGATAGGCAACTCGGGCAAGCCCATCATCGTGGTGGCCGAAGACAATGCCGATGTGGCCGACCTGCTCTGCACCCAGCTCGAGCCCTTCTATGAAGTGGTGGCTGCGCGCGACGGCGTCGAGGCGCTCAAGCGCGCCGGAGAGATAATTCCCGACCTCGTAATCACCGACGTGATGATGCCCAACATGGACGGCATGGCCCTCGCGCGCGCCATACGCGCCAACGACCTCACCGCCCACATACCCATCATCATGGTGACTGCCCGCGTGACCGAACAAGACCGTATCGAGGGTATCAAGGCAGGTGCCGACGCCTATCTGGTCAAGCCCTTCAACACCGAAGAGCTGCTCAGCCGCGTGGCCAAGCTGCTCGAACAGCGTATCATGCTCAGAGACAAGTATGCGCAGACCATCACCCAGGCTCCCGTGAGCGACGACGCCATCGAAGACCACTTCCTCGCCCGCGTGGAGCAGGTCATAGTGGCCCATATCAACAAGGGCGAAGACATCACCGTGACCATGGTGGCCGACGACCTCAACATCACCGCCCGACAGCTGCACCGCAAGGTGACGGGGCTCATCAACCAGTCGCCGGCGGCACTCATACGCATCACGCGCATCAACTGCGCCAAGACCATCATGGCTGCCAAGCCCGAGATGCCGCTCAAGAGCGTGGCGCTGGCATGCGGCTTCACCGACTACTCACACTTTGCCAAGGTGTTCCGCACGGTGACGGGCGTAAGTCCCACGGCGTGGACCGCCGAGCCAAAGGCGCAGTAGGCCGGGGCCATAGACAGCAATCGCCGCCATGTCAGCAGAGACATGGCGGCGATTGGCATTATCGGGGTGGGGGCGGGGGTTACTTCTGGAGTGGCTGCGGCTTGTAGGAAGCGAGCTTGTCGAGATAGTAGCGGCGCACATCGCTCCAGTGGTAATAAGGTGCGCAGTCGGTAGAGATAGGCAGGCGCGCCTCGTCTTCATTGAGCAGTATCTTGACCAGCACGTCCTTGTCATCTACAGAGCGTCGGTAGAATATCAACTGCACATTGCATGCCATGGGGAATATGCGGTAGTCGCACCATCCCACTGCGGGCAGCTGCTCGATGTCGCTCACGGGGCGTCCGTAGCCATTGAGGTCGAGCAGACACACCAGCGGCATCACCATCGTGTCGTGGCCGTAGCGCAGCGTGGCACCGGGGTGGGGCAGAGCTATGCAGCTGTCGGCCTGGGATATAATCTTGTGGAGCAGATTGCGTTGAGAGAAGGGCTGGTTTCCGCCATTGATGGTGCTGGGGCCATAGGTGAGATACCAGAAGGCATTGTTGCAGAGCCAGTGCTGGTAGAGTTCCTCGTCGGTGAAGATGTCGTAGAGCGAGAGTTGGTGGCGCAGCTCGGTACTCTGTACATTGCTTGCCAGCTTGAAGAGTCTGTCGGCCAGTTTGTCAGCTTTAGCCTTGTCGAGCCAGTTGGGGTCGCGGAAGATGAGACCCAGCATGTGGCTGTCGTCACGGTGGCGGCGCTTGAAGCTGTCGAGCAGCTCCTTGGTGCCACCCGCCATCTTCTGCTTGTAGAGCACCTTGTCGTCCTGGTTCATGTAGTACATGTCGTGGTGGCTGGCGTCGTGGGTGATGTTGAGCTTGGGGTTGATGCTCACCAGCTCCTGCAGCGCGTTCTCCATCGACAGGATGCAGCGTATCACCACGGTGCTCTTGGCGTCTACATTGGTCTTGCCCTCAAACACTTCGGGAAACCTCTCCCACATCCTTCGGGCTATCTGTCGGTGCTGCTCGGCTCCGCGCTGGGTGAGCTCGCCGTCGCGGTGCATGGCTTCCTGACGTATCTGTGCCACCTTGTCGAGCACCTCACGTCCCTTGGCGGTGAGCTGACCCAGACTGTCGGCGCGCATGAGGGTAAGATAGGCACGGTCGTAGTCGGCAGTACCGATAAGGTAACGCGAGCCGTGGCGTCCATAATGACTCAGATAGAAAGGCTTGTATCCCTTGGGCGCGGGGGTAAGCCGGTGTTGCGGACCGGGGTAAGCCAGATAGCCACTGGCCGATACGCGGGGGTTCTTCTTGATTTCCTGACGCGCGTTCTGCGCCTCTGCGCACACTGTCAGCGACAGCAGCGCGATGATAACTAAGAGTTTTCTCATATCTTGCTACATTTATACGATTACTTGATACAGGTCGGCGAAGTCGTCGATGACATGCTGCGCACCGCACGCCTCCATCTCCTCGCGCGAACCGTTGCCGTAGGTCACGGCGGTGGTGTGTACTCCGGCGTTGACTCCCATCTGTATGTCGTAGACGGCGTCGCCCACCATCATGGTCTCGTCGGGCGTCGCTCCCATGCGCTCCATAGTCTGGACGACCATGTCGGGTGCGGGCTTGGCATGCTCCACATCGTTGACGGTGACGATGTGGCTGAAGAGATGCTCTATCTGCATATCTCTGAGGAAGACCATGAGCGAGAAGCGTTGGCGCGAGGTGGCGATGGTCAGCGTGAGTCCGGCGTCATAGAGCTTCTGCAGCGTCTCCCTCACGTGGGGGAAGAGCTGGACCACTCCGGGCTGGTTATCGCGTGCGAATATCTCCTGGTAGAGTTGGGCGCAGGCATCTCCGGTGGCGTCGGTCATAGGAATAAGCCGCGTGAAGGTCTCCTTGAGCGGCAGCCCTATCATAGCCCTTATCTCCTCGCGGCTGCGGGGCTCGAGGTGCATGGCCTCGATGGTCTTCATCATCGTCTGGGTGATGAGTGTCTCGGTGTCGGCTAAGGTGCCGTCAAAGTCGAATATGACAAGTTTCATTGTTGATTACTATTGCTATGGTTTTCATTCTGATATAGTCGCGGGAGATGTACATCATGCCTCCGAACGGATTGTCCGTGCCCCAAGAGTTCTTGGCGATGTAGTAGGGACGGCCCTGGCGGTCGTGGGCACGGCCTATGATGCACATGCAGTGGTCGTCGGTGGTCTGTCGGCGCTCAAACCAGCGCTGTCGCAACTGCTGGTCGTAGCGGGGAGAGTGGGGTAGGGTGGCAACACCACGGCTGAAGGAGAAACCGGGCTCAGAGATGTCGCCCTCCCAGCACACGGCGTAGCCCTGGTCGAGCGCCCGGTCTATGGCGTGCATCAGCGTGTCGAGAGGCACATTGAGGAAGCTGTCGCGGCGGTGGTTGTCGGGCAGCTCGAGCACCACCCTGCGTCCGAAGGGATGATGGGTGAAGCTGGTGAGAGCCTGGTAGTCTTGTGCATATACGCTTCGGGCAAACTCGCCGAAACTGTATTGGGCATGGAGCATATAGACACGCTGGGGGAGAGCACCCATACGGCTGTCGAGCATATCGCCCACCTGCCGGCGCAAGTGGCTGAGAGACTGTGAACGGCGTGCCATCGCGTTGACACCACGTGCCAAGGCGTCATAGTTCACTCCCTCGGCGGGATAGCTGTCGTAGGGCGCAGCGCCATAGGTGTCGAGCAGACTCAGAGCCATACAGGCAGTGCCGCGCATCGTGATGGCGTGGCGCCTGCCACCGAGCATGGCCTCGGCAGCCCCTTCCTCGATATAGCGGCGCAACGGGAACGCCACAGAGAGATTGACGGAGTCGCCCTGGCTGAGCCGGTCGGTCTCAATGGTCGAGAGCATGGCATACATCCAGCACACGCTGCTCGCCCCCTGGTTCTTGACAGGTGTGGTGGCAAGCCGCAGCTCGTCGGTGAATTGACTGTCGGCTGCCGGGTTGGCTGGCCTCTCGCAGGCCATCATCACCAGCGCCGCCAAGACTAAATACGTTATTCGTATATACATTATTAATAAATATAGGAACAAAGTTACACAATAAATACAACATAAGCAGCGAAATAATCATGGAAATTGCTTGGCTAATAGAAAATAATGGCTTAACTTTGGAACTGGAAATAAACAGCAAGAGTATGAATATCGACACCGTAGACTTTATCACTTACTGCATAGGTAACCTCTCGCGCAAGCTGAACCTATGCCCCAAAGAAGTCTATCATCGACTGAAATCTTCTGGCATATTGAGCGGTTACATCATTCCAAGTTACGACGTCCTCCATACCTTCGGCAAAGATTACCTTGTCGAAGACCTGATTGACTATATGAAAGAAAAAGGAGTAATTGGCTAATGGAAGTATATCATGCGTCAAGCGTTATTGTAGACAGGCCGGATGTGGTTCACTCAAGGGCTTTTCTGGATTTTGGGAAAGGCTTCTACATGACCACCATCAGAGAGCAGGCCGAGAAATACGCTCTGCGCTTCCTGCGGCGCAACAAGGAGGCTTGGCTCAACATCTACGAGTTGGACGAGGCTTACCTCGCTTATCGCGTAAAGACCTTTACCAAATATAATGAGGAGTGGCTTGACTTTGTAGCCCAATGCAGAACCGGCAGAGATGTCGAGAACTATGACATCATTATGGGTGGAATTGCCAACGACAAGGTGTTCCGCACCATAGACCTGTTCTTCGCTGGAGACATTACCAAAGAAACAGCCCTGAAGCGACTTGTCTTTGAAAAAGTCAATCACCAGATTTGCATCAGTAACCAAGAAGTTATTGACAGATGTCTTACTTATAAAAGCAGTATCCGATTATGAACGTACACGACGATTCCTTTCATGCTATACTTGAGGCCAAGTATGCGCGAATCATCAAGGAGATAAGCGAGATGCACGACATCACGCTGAAGGAGGCGATGGATATGTTTTATGACTCTGATATGCTGCCGCTCCTTGAAGATGGAGTTGCCGACTTGCACTGCCGCAGTGACAAATACCTGGCTGAAGAAATCTGGAATGAGAATAAAGACAACTCTCATGAAAATAAGCATCAAAATGCTTGTGGGAATTGATTATTTGGCTTAACTTTGTAATTACCAAGTTTATATATAGACACATACTGTATTACTATGATACCTAAGAAGATACATTTCTGCTGGATGAGCGGCGACCCGTACCCAGCCAAGATTAAACGGTGCATGAAGACATGGCGTCGGGTGATGCCCGATTACGAGATAAAGCTGTGGAACGCCCAGAACTTTGATGTCGAGGGTGCTCCCGACTATGTGCGCGAGGCCATCCGCCAGCGCAAGTGGGCCTTCGCCGCCGACTACATACGCATGTACGCCCTCTACCATGAGGGTGGCATCTATCTTGACTCCGATGTGCTGGTTCTGAAGCCCTTCGACGACCTGCTCAACCACTCTTTCATGTCGTCATTAGAGTATCACCCCATCCAAATAGAGCGCGATGGTGCGATGGCGATGATAGACAGCGAGGGCAAGCGCATCAAGGAGGGATTTGTGTCGGGCATCCAGATACAGGCAGCCGTGATGGGCGCCGAGCCAGGCTCTCCCTTCATCAAGGATGTGCTCGACTGGTATAAGGACAAGCCATTCATCAAGCCCGACGGCACCCTCGCCACCGACGTAGTGTCGCCGCAGATCTATGCCCGTGTCGCCGAGAAATACGGATTTATCTATGCCGACCGCGACCAGCAGCTCAGCGACAACATCATGATCTACCGCTCAGAGATATTCGCCGGCAACCGCCACGAGGTCACCCCCGCATCTTACTGCATACACTACTGCGCCCACAGCTGGCATCCCTCGGTCAAGGAGAAACTGCAGAAACTGTGGCGCCGTATCACCCGAAAATAACACAGCACGTCATGGAGAATAACGAACACAAGATTTCGGTGGTCATCAACACCTACAACGCCGCCGCCATGCTCGAAGAGGTCATCCGAGCCGCCGAGGGATTTGACGAGGTGCTGGTGTGCGACATGGAGAGTACCGACGACACCGTGGCCATAGCCGAGAGACTGGGAGCACGCGTGGTTACATTCCCTAAAGCTGACCATAAGAGTGCCGAACCAGCCCGAACCTTTGCCATACAGTCAGCTCTATACCCTTGGGTGCTGGTCGTCGATGCCGACGAGATTATTACCGCCGAGTTGCGCGACTATCTCTACCAGCGCATCAGCCAACCCGACTGCCCACAAGGACTGTATATACCGCGAAAGGGATACTTCATGCACCGCCTCTTTGCCTATCCCGACTACCAGTTGCGCTTCTTCATCCGCGAGGGAACCGTCTGGCCGCCTTATGTACACACATTCCCCACCGTCCAGGGCCGCATAGAGTATATCCCGAGGCGTCGCCGCGAACTGGCGTTGATACATCTGGCCGACGACTCGATACGCACACGCGTCTACAAGACCAATGAGTATACCGACAACGAGGTCGAGAAGAAGCGCGGCAAGCACTATGGCGCCTTCAAGCTGGTCTTTGACCCCCTGTTCCGCTTCGTCAAGGCCTATTTCTTCAAAGGGCAGATATGCAAAGGCGTACCCGGATTTATCAATGCGTCGCTCGACGCCTATTATCGGTTTATCACCATCGCCAAGGTGATAGAGTCGAGAAACGCCGAGCGCGACATACGCCACCGGAAGTGACCCCCACCATGACAGCCATTACGACCAACCGTCTCACCGTAGGATATCGCGGCCACAGAGTAGTCGAGGACATCAGCCTCTCGCTGCCCTGTGGCCGTCTGGTATGTCTGCTCGGTCCCAATGGTGCAGGCAAGTCGACCCTCCTGCGCACGCTGTGCGGATTTCAGCCACCCATAGCGGGCACGGTTACCATCTCCGGCAGCGACATCACCACAATGAGCGCCGCCGAGGTGGCACGCCTCGTGAGCGTGGTGCTCACCGACCGTCCGCTCACCCCCTCGCTCACCGCCGCAGAGATGGTGGGCATGGGCCGAGCCCCCTACACGGGGTTCTGGGGCAGGCTGAGCGACGATGACCGCCGCCTCGTCAGCGAGGCAATGCAGACGGTAGGCATAGCCCCGCTCGCTACCCGACGCATGGGCCAGCTGAGCGACGGCGAGCTCCAGAAGGTGATGATAGCCAAAGCCCTGGCACAGCATACGCCCGTCATCGTGCTCGACGAGCCTACCGCCTTTCTCGATTATCCCAGCAAGGTGGCCGTGATGAAGACCCTCGCCCGACTCGCCCACGACGAGGGCAAGACCATACTCATGAGTACACACGACCTGGAGCTCGCCGCACAACTGGGCGACGAACTGATGAAAATAGAGAACAAGCATATCCGAAAAATCACCGCCGATGAGGTGAGCCGCATCATCGGACGGCTGTTGCGCGGCTAACCCTGCAATATTCTGTCTACATCTTCACGACTGCCCGTGAAGACTCCGGCACGCTCTATCTTGAGTGTGCACATGGCGGCAGCCAACCGGCCCGCCTCGCCATAATCCATGCCCATAGAGCGACCATAGAGATAACCCGCCGAGTAGGTGTCGCCACAGCCCGTGACATCGACCACCTCTCGTGGAGCGTAAGCCGGAACATCGTAGAAGCTGCCGCCGGCATAAATCATAGAGCCCATGCTGCCAAAGGTGAGCACCACCTCGCTTACGCCCATCGATGCGATGTAGCGGGCCGCCTCGTGGGCATCTGTCATGCCCGTCACCACCTGCATCTCCATCTCGTTGAGCTTCACCACATCGACCTGAGAAAGCAGCGAGCGGCTCTGGTCCCAGTCTATGGGCACCACGTCCTCGCCCACCACCTGGCGCAGATAGCCCTGGACGTCGATAGACACGATGCCACGTTGGCGGAGCCAGGCAATGGTGTCGAGCGAGAAATCATCGGGAAGCAGCGTGCCGAGATGATAGACACGGGCAGAGGTGTGCATCAGCTCGTCGATGGTGAATGGCTCTGCCTTGGCGAGCACGCGCTGCCGGCGGTCGTCGAGGTTGGAGCCGTAGACATTCTCGAAGAACACGGAGTGGGGGCAGCCGTATCGGGTCACATCGACACCAGCCTCGCGGAGCCTCTGTACCTCGTCCATCGACTCGTTGCCCACCTTGGTGACCAGACTGAAGTCGAATGTAGGGTCTATGGCGTGGAGCGCCCACGAGAAGTAAAGTGCCGTACCTCCCGCCATCTCCATGGTGCGCTGGGGAGTGATAATACGGTCGTGAGTGATATGTCCTATACAGCAGATTTGGTTCATCAGTATCGATTGTTGTCGCCCTGGGGCGCGTTATAGTTCATTATTTTACCACCTGATAGCCAGCCACCACCGCCGCCATGCCCAGCACCATGCTCAGCACGGTGTAGAGCAGCGCCGCCAGCATCTGTCCGTCGCGGGCCATCAGCAGGTTGTCGTTCATGAATGTAGAGAAGGTGGTGAAGGCTCCACAGAACCCCGTCACCAGCAGGAGCTTGGCCATAGGCGATATTCCGCCGACATTGGCCATCGCCGCCAACACGCCTATCAGGAAGCACCCCACCACATTGACCGCCAATGTGGCATAGGGAAACGACGCTGCCGGCACCCAGAGCTCCATCCATCGGCCCACGAGATAACGCAGACAGCCGCCGAAGCAGCTTCCCACACATACACACATCATTTCTTTCATGGTACAAAGGTAGTGCAAGGTGAGAGAAATACAAAATAAAATCATTTATTTTTATTTCCGAACCGCCGCCTACCTTCACGGCGAAAGCCGTAGAGGTAGTGCAAGTCGAAGACAATGCAAAGGAAAAACGAATGTTTTTTACTGGCATTGTTGAGACGCAGCCTACCTTATTCAAAGGTAGGCTAAAAGGTGAGAGAAATACAAAATAAATTCTTTATTTTTATTTCCGAACCGACGCCTACCTTCACGGCGACAGCCGTAGAGGTAGTGCAAGGTGAAAACAATGCAAAGGAAAAACTTATGTTTTTTTATACGCCATCCCCCGACCATCCTCGTCAGCTCACAGTCTAACCCAAGCGCACAGGAAGACAGCTACAGCCACACCGTGACCGCCCTTGCTGGCTCGTATCAATAGTCACGAGGGCTCGTATCGTAAGTTACGTGACCGCGTATCATAAGGCACGTGACCACGTATCGGAAGGCACGAGCCAGCCGAGGTCCATCCCACTGATGCTCATTGGCTCTCCACGACCGCCGGAAGTCATCGCAGCGGTCGTGGAGAGGGTAGGGCGCCGGGCGAGCTGCGCCCCGAGAGTGGCTGAAGTGGTGGCGGGAAGGGCTAATTTCTCTCTTTTACAAGAGATTTTAACCTCGGGATAAGCCTCGTGTCGGAAATAATACGTAACTTTGCACATTATTTATATAGATAACACGTAATTATAACAATAACACGACTATGATGAAAAAGTCTCTTACGCTGGCGCTGCTACTCTTGACAGTAGTGATGGCGCAAGCCCAAATGAACATGACGGTACCTATGGATACCGCAGTACGCATGGGTAAGCTGGATAACGGTCTGACTTACTACATCCGCCACAACGGATGGCCCGAACATCGTGCCAACTTCTACATCGCCCAGAAGGTAGGCTCGCTGCAGGAGAATGAGAGCCAGCGCGGTCTGGCCCACTTCCTCGAGCACATGTGCTTCAATGGCACCGAGCACTTCCCCGACAATGGACTGATACGCTATCTGGAGACTCTGGGTGTAAGATTTGGAGCCGACCTCAACGCCTATACCAGCATTGACCAGACGGTGTACAACATCGACAACGTGCCCACCGCGCGCCAGTCTGCACTCGACTCGTGCATGCTGATACTCTACGACTGGGCCAACGCCCTGACTCTGGCTCCCAAGGAGATAGACAAGGAGCGCGGAGTGATACACGAGGAGTGGCGACTGCGCTCGAGCGCTTCGCAGCGCATGTTTGAGCGCGCCCTGCCTGCCCTCTATCCTGGCAGCAAGTATGGCCAGCGCATGCCCATCGGTCTGATGAGCGTGATAGACAATTTCAAGTATCAGGAGCTGCGCGACTACTATGAGAAGTGGTACAACCCCGAGAACCAGGGCATCATCGTGGTGGGCGACGTGGATGTGGCCCACACCGAAGCGCTCATCAAGAAGCTCTTCAGCGGCATCCAGGCCAGCCCCGAAGCCGGTAAGGTGACAGAGGAGCCCGTGCCCGACAACGCGAAACCAATCGTAGTGATAGACAAGGACAAGGAACAGAACAGCAACGTGGTCCAGGTGATGTTCAAGCACGACGCCACCCCCGACAGTCTGCGCTCTACACTCATGTACATGATAAGCCGCGAGGCCCAGGCTCTGGGAGAGGCCATGCTGGCAACCCGCTACAACGAGGCGGTGCAGAAGGCCGACTGCCCCTACGTGGCCGCTTCGGGCAACGATGGCAACTACATCTTTGCCAAGACCAAGGACGCCTTCACCATTGGCATCATTCCCAAGGAGGGACAGACAGAAGCCGCTCTGACAGCCGCTCTCGTAGAGGCACGACGCGTGGCAGAGTTCGGATTTACAGCCTCCGAGTTTGACCGCGCACGCAAAGACGCGCTGAGCATGCTCGAAAAGCAGTATACCAACCGCGACAAGCGCACCAACACCCAACTCTTCAACCAGATACTGGGCAACTTCCTCAACAACGACTGTCTGCCCTCTATCGACTTCAGCTATGCGGTGATGAAACAGGTGCTGCCCACACTCAACGTAGACATGATCAACGCCATGTTCAAGGAGTATATCACCATGAACGACAGCAATATGGTCATCATGAACTTCAACGTGGAGAAGGAAGGCGCTGCCTATCCCACCCAGGAGTCTCTGCTCGCCGCCGTCGAGGCTGCCCGCAAGGCTGAAGTGACTGCCTACGTGGACAACGTGAAGAACGAGCCTCTCATCCAGAAGCTCCCCAAGGCAGGAAAGATAAAGAAAGAGACCGAAAACAAGACTCTGGGCTTCAAGGAACTCACGCTGAGCAACGGCATCAAGGTGGTGCTGAAGAAGACCGACTACAAGAAGGACGAGGTACGCATGACCGGCGAATGTGCAGGCGGCAGCTCGCTCTACGGCATGGACGACTGGGCCAATCTGCAGCTCTTCGACGAGGTCATCGGCGTAAGCGGACTGGGCAACTTCAGCAGTACCGAGCTCGACAAGGCTCTGGCAGGCAAGATAGCCAATGCTGACCTGAGTCTGGGACAGACCTCGGTCAACGTGACCGGCAGCTCCACACCTCAGGACGTGGAGACCATGCTACAGCTCACATACCTCTATCTCACCCACATCAACAAGGACCAGGACGCATACCAGAACCTGATGACCACCATGGCTCTGACGCTCAAGAACCGCGCCTCGGACCCCATGTCGGCATACTCTGACTCGCTCACCGCCACACTCTATGGCCACAACCCACGCCATCGCGCCGTCAAGGAGAGCGACCTGCAGCACGTGAACTATGACCGCATCCTGCAGATAGCCAAAGAGATGACCGCCAACACAGGCAACTTCACTTTCACCTTCGTGGGCAACTTCGACGAGGCGGCTCTGCGCCAGTTGGTGTGCCAGTATCTCGGCTCGCTGCCCTCTAAGAAGAAGGCCAAGAAGGGTCACCGTCTGGGCCAGCTGGTCAAGGGCGAGGTAGTCAACAACTTCACACGCAAGATGGAGACTCCCAAGGCCATGAACGTCACCATGTGGTACAACGACCAGATGCCCTGGACACTCGAAAACAGCATCAACAGCCAGGTGGTAGGTCAGGTGCTCTCCATGATTTATCTGGAGAAGATACGCGAGGAAGCCAGCGCTGCCTACTCTGTAGGTGCCTACGGCGGACAGAGCCACGAAGAAGACGGCTATACCCTGGCACAGATTATGGCTCAGTGCCCCGTGAAGCCCGCCAAGGCCGACACCGCCCGCACCATCCTGCTGGGCGAGGTAGAGGCTCTGACCAAGACCTGCGACGCCGAGAAGCTGCACAAGGTCAAGGAGCAGATGGGCAAGCAGTTTGAGCTCGCCGTCAAGACCAATGGCTACTGGATGAACACCATCAACACCTACAACAAGTATGGTGTGGAATGGCACACACGCTATGCCGATGTGCTCAAGAGCATCAAGCCCGAGGACATCTGCAACTTCATGAAGGAATTTGTAAAGCAGGGCAACCGCATCGAGGTGGTTATGCTCCCTGCCGACTTTAAGGAATAAACTAAATACAAAGAAAAAAAGACATGTCATATCTATTTTCATCTGAGTCGGTATCCGAAGGACATCCCGACAAGGTTTCCGACCAGATATCAGACGCTTTGCTCGACCAGTTTCTGGCTTACGACGACAAGGCACACTGCGCCATCGAGACCTTTGTGACCACCGGACAGGTGGTCATCATGGGCGAAGTGACCTCTGAGGCTTACATCGACCTGCAGGCCATCGCCCGCAAGACCATCAAGAATATCGGCTACACCAAAGCCGAATACCAGTTTGACGGCAACTCATGCGGCATACTGAGCGCCATCCACGAGCAGAGCGCCGACATCAACCGCGGCGTGAGCCGTGAGGAGGAAGACAACCAGGGTGCCGGCGACCAGGGCATGATGTTCGGCTACGCTTGCAACGAGACCGAAAACTACATGCCCGTTTCGCTCGACCTGGCCCACCTCATCATGACCACTCTCGCCGACATACGCAAGGAAGGCAAGGAGATGACCTATCTGCGCCCCGACTCCAAGAGTCAGGTCACCGTGGAATACAGCGACGACAACGTGCCCCAGCGCATCGACACCATCGTGGTGAGCACACAGCACGACGAGTTCGACGATGACGACGACCGCATGCTGGCCCGCATCAAGGAAGATGTGCTCCATATACTCATGCCCCGCGTCAAGGCCCAGATACACAGCGAGAAGGTGCTGGCGCTCTTCGGCGACGACATCAAGTACTACGTCAACCCCACCGGCAAGTTTGTCATCGGAGGTCCCCACGGCGACACCGGTCTTACCGGCCGCAAGATTATCGTCGACACCTATGGTGGCAAGGGCGGCCACGGTGGTGGCGCATTCTCTGGCAAAGACTCGAGCAAGGTAGACCGCTCGGCTGCCTATGCCGCCCGCTACATCGCCAAGAACATGGTGGCTGCCGGAGTGGCCGATGAGATGCTCGTGCAGCTGGCTTACGCCATCGGCGTGGCAGAGCCCGTGAGCGTATATGTAAACACCTACGGACGCAGCCACGTGGCTATGAGCGACGGCGAGATAGCCGCCAAAATCAAGGAGATGTTTGACCTGCGCCCCAAGGCCATCGAGCGCAAGTTCAAGCTGCGCCAGCCCATGTATCTGGAGACTGCAGCCTACGGACACATGGGTCGCAAGAACGAGGTGGTGACCAAGACCTTCACCAGCCACTATCACGAGACACGTACCATCGATGTAGAGCTCTTCACATGGGAAAAGCTCGACAGCGTGGACAACATCCGTAAAGCGTTCGACCTGAAATGATGCAACAGCAGACTGACACGCTGACCCACACGATGGACACGGCTGCCACACAGCAGCCCGCGGCCCATCACGAGCTCACCCCCGCCGAGGTGCTGAGCTGGCTGCCGCGCACGGCTACGCCCGCCCAGATGGATTCTGCCATCAGGGCCAACATCAAGCCATGCAAAATCACATGGAGCCAGTGTCCCGATACGCTCCATCTGCCTGGCTGGCCTGCGGGGAAGAGCTACAAGAAGTTCAGTCTGCCACAATATTATAAGGAATCCTTCTTCGCGAAGGATTCCCTTTTTCATCCCGAGCTGCGGGGAGGCCGACTGGGAGTGGCAGGCACGCCTGTGCCCTACACCATCGCCAACGACGACTTCTTCGTGAGCATCCTCCTAGGTGGGTTCGTACTCATCATGGTAGCCTTCACCCAGAGCAAGGGTTTCTTTATGCGCCAGGTAAAGAAATTCTTCTACACCAATCACAGCGACAACACCACCGTCATCCCCGAGACCTCCAGCGAGATAAGATTCCAGGTGGCGCTGATGATACAGACCTGCCTGATGCTGGCACTGAGCTTCTTCTTCTACACCCGCACCCGAATAGGCGAAACATTCATGATAGAAACCTATCAGGTGATAGCCATTTACGTGGCAGTAATCATGGCCTATTTTCTGGTCAAAACCGCCCTGTCGTGGGTGGTCAACTGGACGTTCTTCGGCAGTAAAGAAAATTTACAGATTCAGAAGTCCAACCTCTTCGTGGCAGCCACCGAAGGCGTGGTGTTATTCCCTGTAGTCATGCTACAGACTTTCTTTGAAATGCCCGTCTATTTCACGCTCTTTTATGTAGGCTTGACCATCGCATCTGCCAAAATACTGACTCTTTGCAAGCAGTTTATCATTTTTTTCAGTAAGAATTCCCTTAGTTTCCAAATATTTTTGTACTTTTGTGCCCTTGAAATAGTACCTCTACTCATGCTTTGGGGAGGACTGACGATAATCAACGGGTATTTGAAAATAAATTTTTAGGACAAAATAATGAAGAAAATTTTAATCTCACAGCCAAAACCATCCAGTGAAAAATCCCCTTATTACGACATAGAGAAAGACTATGGAGTAGAGTGTGTCTTTCGCCCATTCTTCAAGGTTGAGGGATTAACCGCAAAAGAGTTTCGTCAGCAGAAAATAAACCTCCTCGATTATACAGCTGTGGTCTTCACCTCGCGCCATGCCATAGACAACTATTTCAAGCTGGCCAAGGAGATGCGCATCACCATCCCCGAGGACATGAAGTACTTCTGCGTGCTCGAGACCATAGCCCTGTACATACAGAAATATGTGCAGTATCGCAAGCGCAAGGTATTCTTCACCAATACTGGTAAAATCAAGGACCTTATTCCTCTCATGGTGAAGCACAAGACCGAAAAGTATCTCGTGCCGATGAGCGACGTACACAACGACGACGTCGAGAAGATGCTCAACGAGAAGAAGCTGCACCACCAGGAGTGTGTGATGTATCGCACCGTGAGCAACGACTTCAGCGAGGAGGAGAAGAAGAAGTTTGACTTTGACATGCTGGTGTTCTTCAGTCCTACCGGCGTCAAGGCGCTCAAGAGCAATTTCCCCGACTTCGAGCAGGGCGACATCAAGATAGCCGCCTTCGGTCCTGCCACCGCCAAGACCATCACCGATGAGGGTCTGCGCCTCGATCTGGCAGCCCCCAGCAAGGAACATCCGTCAATGACCAGCGCCCTCAAGGCATATCTCAGCAACAGCAAATAAGCACAACCATACCCATGTCGGCTGCTGAAAGATTCACGCTATCCAAGGAAGAGCGTATATGCAGCAAGAAGCTGATAAACGAGCTCTTTACAGGAAACGGACGTTCGATGACGGCGTTTCCGCTGAGAGTTGTGTTTATGAAGCGCACCATCGTCGACGACCAGCCCCGTGCCGCGATGCTCGTGAGCGTTCCCAAGCGCTACTTCAAGCATGCCGTAGACCGCAACAGGGTGAAGAGACAGGTGCGCGAGGCTTTCCGACGCCACAAGTCGATGATTACCCAGAACCTCACCGACGACCACGAATCCGTAGCCATGGCCTTCGTGTGGCTCACCAATGAGAAATACCCCTCCTCTGAGGTAGAAAACCGTATGGTCAGACTCCTGACCCGTATCAGCGAATGTCTATGAACGCCATCAAGTCTATAGGCCGCTGGATGGTAAAGGCGCTGACATGGCTCTTGCTTTTACCCATACTTTTCTACCAGAAATGTATCACCCCATTCACTCCGGCATCATGCCGATTTACCCCCACATGCTCTGAATATGCGCGACAAGCCATCGTCAAGCACGGGCCCATACGCGGACTCTGGCTCGCCGTGCGTCGCATACTGAGATGCCATCCCTGGGGCGGTTCGGGCTACGACCCCGTGCCTTAGAGACCAAGACAGAAACAACGAACAAAAACATAAACAGAATGAAAAACTTTGTAGAAGAACTGAAATGGCGCGGTATGCTGGCGCAGATAATGCCAGGTACCGAAGAGTTTCTGCAGAAGCAGATGGTATCGGCATACCTGGGCACCGACCCCACCGCCGACTCACTCCATATAGGCCACCTCTGTGGCATCATGATGCTGCGACACCTGCAGCGCTGCGGCCACAAGCCTTACCTGCTCGTGGGAGGTGCCACGGGTATGATTGGAGACCCATCGGGCAAGAGCCAGGAGCGCAATCTGCTCGACGCCGACACCCTCTACCACAACCAGGAAGCCATCAAGAAGCAGGTATCCAAATTCCTCGACTTCGACGGCAACGAGCCCAACAAGGCAGAGATGGTCAACAACTACGACTGGATGAAGGACTTCACCTTCCTCGACTTCGCACGCGAGGTGGGCAAGCACATCACCGTAAACTATATGATGGCCAAGGACAGCGTGCAGAAGCGACTCAACGGAGAGGCCCGCGACGGACTCTCATTCACCGAGTTCACCTACCAGTTGCTCCAGGGCTACGATTTCCTGTACCTCTATCAGAGACACGGCGTACAGCTGCAGCTCGGCGGTAACGACCAGTGGGGCAACATGACCACAGGCACCGAGCTCATACGTCGCACCCTCGGCTCAGAGGCCGAAGCCTACTGCCTCACCTGTCCGCTCATCACCAAGGCCGACGGCAAGAAGTTTGGCAAGACCGAGAGCGGCAACATCTGGCTCGACCGCAACCGCACCACGCCTTACGCCTTCTACCAGTTCTGGCTCAACGTGGGCGACGAGGAAGCCGAGAAGTACATCAAGATATTCACCTCGCTCGACCGCGAGACCATCGAGGCGCTCATCGACGAGCACCGTCAGGACCCAGGCCGCCGCGTGCTGCAGCGTCGTCTGGCAGAAGAGGTTACCGTAATGGTACACTCAGAGGAAGACCTGCAGATGGCTATCGAGGCCAGCAACATCCTCTTCGGCAAAGCCACCAAGGAGAACCTGCAGAAACTCGACGAGGCCACACTGCTCGATGTCTTCGCCGGAGTGCCCCACTTCACCCTCGCCAAGGACCAGTTGGGTCAGCCCGCCGTAGAGCTCTTCACCCGCGACGATGTCAAGATTTTCGCCAGCAAGGGCGAGATGCGCAAGCTCGTACAGGGTGGCGGCGTATCGCTCAACAAGGAGAAACTCACAGCCTTTGACCAGGTCATCACCACCGACGACCTCATCGACGGCAAGTACCTCCTCGTACAGCGCGGTAAGAAAAACTACTATCTTGTCACTGTGAAGTAAGAACATAAATATAGATAGCCCAAAGCGTGGTCCGGAGTCTCCGAGCCACGCTTTTTTGATGAGTAAATGCCGAATCTATGAAAAGTAAAGCCTACTGACGGTGAAGACATCACAGACAGCAGGCTTTATCCTAATATTGTTATCTCCAGAGTGGCTCATTTTCCCATCCTTGAGGGAAACCAAGTGCATTCAAATCTACCTCTGGATAATCTGCAAATAACGTCTTCATCTTCTGAAGCATATCATTGTTTGGAGATATGACATCCAAGAAATACTTAATGATACATATATTATAGTAGATGCGAAGCGAATCCGTCTGAAGCGTAATCCAAGGATAGACCATCCTATTAGGTACCATTGGACGGATAGTATTGTGCTTGTTCCAAACTCTCGAGTGATGGCAACATGCATTCCTTGTCAGTGTCACAATAGTCAGCCAAGATTCAAATGGCGCTATTTGCAGCCCAAATGATTGAGAGATTCTTTTCTTTATCTTTTTATCCTTGATGTTGCTGTATATGTTTGTGATGATACCGAAAGGAAGTATTTCTGAAACAATCCATGCTGGTGGATATGGGTCAGAATATGTCTCCTTGAAATGGATAATGAATTCCTCTTTTGATTTGCGAAGCTCATGGTCTATCAAATCTATTGTCTTTTGAAACTTTGGGGAGCTGACAAAGTTAGCGGAATCTGTTATCCAGAAGGGGGCACCTGTCATTGAACTACCGATGTTGACTATCGCACTACGCACAGCAATTTCAATCTTCTCAAGATCATTAAACAATAATAGACGCAGCTTTTTATCAAATCGATACAACATCATTACCTTGCTGAATGTCGCATCGGGTTTATATATATGACGCTCTTTCGGCATCTTGAGCAATGGATGCATATAAGCAGAGAGTCGGTAATAGCCGATATGCTCCAAGTAATGTTCCGCCTTCGATGTGTCGGAAATGGAAAGACCTCTTGATTGCAGCAACGAGACGAGGTCATGTGGCGATGAATAGCCCTTGGTGAACGGTATAGTATTTGACATATGGTTAATAAAAAAACGACCCGCACATTTGAGCATCGTTGAGAGGCTTGGCGGGTTCTAGCACTGCAAATATAGAAAGATAATATGAATTGTGCAAGCATTAAGTCGAGAAAAAAACTTTCCAATAACGATTTCTTGTCTTTTAGATAGAAACATAACATTTTTGGAGGTTTTTTTAGGAGAAATATGTGCAATTACATTAATTATCATGGTATGAAAGACAGCTATGATTTGATGCTGGATATTATTGATTTGCCCTCATTAGGTCATCAACGGCAAGTACCTCCTCGTACAGCGCGGCAAGAAAAACTACTATCTTGTCACTGTGAAGTAAGAGTCATCTCTCATCGATACTGGAGGTGTATCTGCAACCATCAGGCAGATACACCTTTTCTCTTTTGTCACCCCCGGAGTTGATATGGTCAGCCCGAATTATCCCGACCTTTCTCTGGCGCAAGCCCTCTGCTTCCCGGCTCAACGCAAAGCTAAAGGAGGGGGGTGGGGAATATGCCCAAAATAGGATGGAAATGGCAAAAAAGTGGCGATAGTGTGCGAAAAGACATCAAAAAAGTACCCTTTTCGCACACTATCGCCACTTTTTTCGTTTTTTTTACGTAACTTAGCACCGTCAGAAACATAGTTTTAACCTAAAACGAGTAATATGGCGACAGTCAATATCATCGGTAGAAAGAAGGAACTTGACCTGCTGGATAGATACTACCATTCGGGCAAAGCCGAGTTTGTGGCTCTCTATGGCAGAAGACGTGTGGGAAAGACTTTTCTTATCCGTCAGCGCTTCAATGGACAGTTTGACTTTGACATGACGGGCGTGCTGGAAGGCAGCAAGGCCGAACAGATGACCGCTTTTCATGCTGCAATGAAGTTGAATGGATATAAAGGAAGGAAGAACACCAACTGGATGGATGCCTTTGTGGCTCTGCGCCAGCTGCTTGCCGAGAAGATAACGCCCGGAAGGCGCTGCCTGATATTTATCGACGAACTCCCGTGTCTCGACACGCCCAAAGCCGGTTTTGTAAATGCCCTCGGGCATTTCTGGAACAGTTGGGCCAACTGGCAATCAGAGATTATGCTGATTATATGTGGCAGCGCCACGTCGTGGATGGTGCGCAATGTGATAGACAATCATGGCGGCCTGCACGACCGGATTACCCATGAAATGCCCTTGCATCCCTTTACCCTCGCCGAAACCGAAGAATACTTCCATACCAATGGATTCCCATGGCAGCGACTAAGTATCCTGCAGGCTTACATGGCTGTGGGCGGTGTACCTTACTATATGAGCCTCTTTGAGAAGAACGAGAGTCCGGCAATAGGCATCGACAGAGTCTTCTTCGGGGAGAATGCAGAGCTGGCCAAGGAATACAGACGCCTCTTTGCCTCGTTATTTCGCAACAGCACACCCTATGTGGAAATCATCAATATCCTCGCCAAGCATCCGCAGGGCTTGACGCGCGCTCAGATGGCCAAAGAACTGAAGCAAAGCAACAACGGAAGGTTAGGGGATATGCTCAACGACCTGGTGTACTGTGACTTCATTTCCAAAAACAATGTCAGAGAGAAGAAGGTCAACACCAACTCCGCCCTCTATCAGCTCACAGACTTCTACACCATCTTCTACAATACTTTTGTGACCAAAGGCCACACCAACCAGCACTACTGGAGCCAGCATGTGGGCACGCCAGAAGTGAATACATGGTACGGGCTCGCCTATGAGCGTATATGCAAAGCCCATATACCACAGATAAAGAGAGCACTGGGCATCGCGAGCGTAGCCACCGAATACTACTCATGGCGCAGCAGGAAGAATAAAGATGCGGCACAGATAGATATCATCATCGACAGGGCCGACAGCATGATTAATCTGTGTGAAGTCAAATACAGTGAGGCACTATACACCCTGGACAAGGACGAATATCTGCGAATCATGCACCGCCGCGACGCTTTCCGTGCAGAGACCGAAACCCACAAGTCGATTATACCCACTATGATAACCACGTTTGGTATGACGCAAGGAGCTTACAGCGACCAAATGACGGTGAAACTGGATATGAACGATATGTTTGACAACGACTGAAATGGTCTAAAAAGTGGCGATAGTGTGCGAAAAGGCAGCTGAAAAGTACCCTTTTCGCACGTTATCGCCACTTTTTTCGTTTTTTCCCTTGTTTCGGGAGAGGTGGAGAGCAGCTTGGTGGGGAAATCGGGGCGCGAAATATGGATATCTGTGTTCGCTATGATGATATCATGCCCTGAATTAGTGAAAATAAAGCGCGGAAACAAGATTAAAGAGGTGCGCAGCGGAGTGGTGGGCACGGCAGGGGGCACGATGGCGGTGCGCAGCGGGAGATATGTGGTGCGCAGTGGGATGGTGGGCACGGCAGGCGTGAGGGATGTGGTGCGCAGCGGGATGGCTATGAGGTCGGCTGTGGGGTAGGGGAATTGCGCTTATGCGGTACACCTTATTAAATTATAGGGGAGTTTATTCGTATTTATCGGCATTTATCAGTAACTTTGCAGTCAACAATATTTTAGCTAAAATGGAACAAACATTATTGATTTATAACACGCTGACGCGCAAGAAGGAGGCCTTCAAGCCTTTGCATGCCCCCAACGTGGGCATGTATGTGTGCGGCCCCACCGTATATGGCGACCCCCATCTGGGCCACGCCCGCCCCGCCATCACGTTTGATATCCTCTTCAGATACCTGAAGCATCTGGGCTACAAGGTGCGCTATGTGCGCAACATCACCGACGTGGGCCATCTGGAGCACGACGCCGATGAGGGCGACGACAAGATAGAGAAGAAGGCCCGACTGGAGCAGCTCGAGCCTATGGAGATAGCCCAGCACTATACCAACCGCTACCACCAGGCTATGGATATGCTCAACGTGCTTCCCCCCTCGATCGAGCCCCACGCCACGGGCCATATCATCGAGCAGGAGCAGCTGGTGCAGCAGATTCTTGACAACGGCTATGCCTACGTGAGCAACGGCTCTGTGTACTTCGATGTAGAGAAATACAACAAAGACCATAAATACGGCATCCTCTCGGGCCGCAATCTGGAGGATGTCATCAACCACTCGCGCGACCTCGCCGGCACCGACGAGAAGCACAACCAGGTGGACTTTGCCCTGTGGAAGAAGGCCCAGCCCGAGCATATCATGCGCTGGCCCAGTCCCTGGAGCGACGGATTCCCCGGCTGGCACTGCGAGTGTACCGCCATGGGCCGCAAGTATCTGGGCGACCACTTCGACATCCACGGTGGCGGCATGGACCTCATCTTCCCCCACCACGAGTGTGAGATAGCCCAGGCTGTGGCCAGTCAGGGCGACCAGATGGTGCACTACTGGATGCACAACAACATGATTACCATCAATGGCCAGAAGATGGGCAAGTCGCTGGGCAACTTCATCACCCTCGAGCAGTTCTTCACCGGCGACCACGCTTCGCTCGACCAGGCCTACTCGCCGATGACCATCCGCTTCTTTATCCTCTCTGCCCACTATCGTGGCACTGTAGACTTCTCCAACGAGGCTCTGAAGGCTTCGGAGAAGGGTCTGGAGCGACTCATCAACGGCATTACCGATATGGAGCGCATCCAGGCTGGCAAGGAGAGCGACGCCGAGACCCACAAGTTTGTGGCTGCGCTGCGCCAGAAGTGCTACGACGCCATGAACGACGACTTCATGACTCCCCTCGTGATAAGCTATCTCTTCGAGGCTTGCCACGTCATCAATACTCTCATCGACCACAAGGCTGCCATCTCTGCCGACGACCTCGCCGAGCTCTCGTCTACGATGCAGCTGTTTGCCTTCGACCTGCTGGGTCTGAAGAGCGAGAAGGGCATGAACAACGATGCCCGCGAGGAAGCCTATGGCAAGGTGGTCGACATGGTGCTCGAGCTGCGCGCCAAGGCCAAGGCCGACAAGGACTGGGCCACGAGCGACAAGATACGCGACGAGCTTGCCGCCGACGGTTTTGAAATCAAAGACACCAAAGACGGTGTGACCTGGAAACTGAACAAGTAACACAAACTGGATAACGACATGGAATATAACTTCAGAGAAATAGAGCAGAAGTGGCAGAAAAACTGGGTGGAGATGAACACCTACAAGGTAACTGAGGACGAGAACCGCAAGAAGTTCTATGTACTCAACATGTTCCCCTATCCCTCGGGCGCCGGACTCCACGTGGGTCATCCCTTGGGCTATATCGCCTCCGACATCTTTGCCCGCTACAAGCGTCTGCAGGGCTTCAACGTGCTCAACCCTATGGGCTACGACGCCTACGGTCTGCCCGCCGAGCAGTATGCCATCCAGACGGGTCAGCATCCTGCCATCACGACCGTCAACAATATTGCCCGCTACCGCCAGCAGCTCGACAAGATAGGCTTCTGCTTCGACTGGGACCGCGAGGTGCGCACCTGCGACCCCGGATATTACCACTGGACCCAGTGGGCCTTTGAGAAGATGTTCAACTCTTACTACTCCAACACCCAGCAGAAGGCGCTGCCTATCAGCAAGCTCATCGAGCACTTCGAGGACAACGGCACACTGGGCATGGATGTGGCCTGCTCTGAAGAGCTTGTCTTCTCTGCCCGCGACTGGAAGAGCATGAACGAGCACGAGCAGCAGAAGACGCTCATGAACTACCGCATAGCCTACCTGGGCGAGACTATGGTCAACTGGTGTGCCGGACTGGGCACCGTGCTGGCCAACGACGAGGTGGTAGAGGGTGTGAGCGTGCGCGGCGGCTATCCCGTGGTGCAGAAGAAGATGCGCCAGTGGTGTCTGCGCGTGTCGGCCTACGCCCAGCGTCTGCTCGACGGTCTGGAGACTGTAGACTGGACCGACTCGATGAAGGAAACGCAGCGCAACTGGATAGGCCGTTCGGAAGGAACCGAAGTCCAGTTCAGCGTCAAGGACAGCAATGTACGCTTCACCATCTTCACCACCCGTGCCGACACCATGTTTGGCGTCACCTTTATGGTGCTTGCTCCCGAGAGCGAATATGTGGCCCAGGTGACCACCCCCGAGCAGCAGGCCGAGGTCGAGGAGTATCTCGCCTATGTGAAGAAGCGCACCGAACTGGAGCGTATGTCAGACCGCAAGGTCACTGGCGTGTTTACCGGTTCGTATGCCATCAACCCATTGACAGGCGACGCTCTGCCCATCTGGGTTTCTGAGTATGTGCTGGCGGGCTATGGCACCGGCGCCATCATGGCAGTTCCCGCCCACGACTCTCGCGACTACGCCTTTGCCAAGCACTTCTCGCTGCCCATCATCCCGCTGATAGAGGGTGCCGACGTGAGCGAGCAGAGCTACGACGCCAAGGAGGGCATCGTGTGCAACTCGCCCGTAGAGGGCAAGCAGACCGAGTTCTCGCTCAACGGACTCACCGTCAAGGAGGCCATCGCTGCCACCAAGCGCTATGTGACCGAAAAGGGACTGGGCCGCGTCAAGGTCAACTACCGTCTGCGCGACGCCATCTTCTCTCGCCAGCGCTACTGGGGCGAACCCTTCCCCGTGTACTATAAGGACGACATTCCCTACATGATACCCGAGCAGTATCTGCCCATCGAGCTGCCCGAGATAGACAAGTACGAGCCCACCGAGAGCGGCGAGCCTCCATTGGGCCGCGCCAGAAAATGGGCTTGGGACACCCAGAACAACCAGGTGGTCGACAAGGAGCTCATCGACGGCAAGACCGTATTCCCCATCGAGCTCTACACCATGCCCGGATTTGCCGGTTCGAGCGCCTACTATCTGCGCTACATGGACCCCCACAACGACCATGAGCTGGTAAGCCGTGAAGCCAACGACTACTGGCAGAATGTAGACCTCTATGTGGGTGGTACCGAGCACGCCACAGGCCACCTCATCTACTCGCGCTTCTGGAACAAGTTCCTGCACGACTACAATGTGACCTGCAAGGAAGAGCCCTATCAGAAACTCATCAACCAGGGTATGATACAGGGTCGCTCCAACTTTGTATACCGCATCAACAGCGACAACCACAGTGCCGCTCCGCGCTTTGTGTCGCTCGGTCTGAAGGACCAGTATGACGTCACACCTATCCACGTCGATGTCAACATCGTGCATGGCGACGTGCTCGACACCGAAGCCTTCAAGGCATGGCGCCCCGAGTTTGCCAACGCCGAGTTTGTGCTCGAAGACGGCAAGTACGTCTGCGGATGGGCCATAGAGAAGATGTCGAAGTCCATGTTCAATGTGGTCAACCCCGACATGATCGTCGAGCAGTACGGCGCCGACACGCTGCGTCTCTACGAGATGTTTCTCGGCCCTGTAGAGCAGAGCAAGCCCTGGGATACCAATGGTATCGACGGCTGCCACCGCTTCCTCAAGAAGCTGTGGAACCTCTACTTCGCCCCCCGCACCGACGAGTTCCGCGTCAACGACGACGAGCCCTCGAAAGAGAGCCTTAAGAGTGTGCACAAGCTCATCAAGAAGGTGACCGCCGACATCGAAAACTTCTCATACAACACTGCCATCTCTGCCTTTATGATTTGCGTCAACGAGCTGGGACAGCAGAAGTGCTACAACCGTGAGCTGCTCACCATCCTGACCGTGCTCATCGCTCCCTTCGCGCCCCATATCGCCGAAGAACTGTGGAGCCGACTCAACATGAAGGGCAGCGTATGCGACGCCCAGTGGCCCGTATGCAACGAGCAATACCTGGTAGAGAGCGAGGTGCAGCTCACCATCTCCTTCAACGGCAAGGCCCGCTTCCAGAAGAAGTTTGCCGCCGATGCCACCAACGACGCCATACAGCAGGCAGTGCTCGCCGACGAGCTGAGCCAGAAGTATATCGACGGCAAGCAGGTGGTGAAGGTAATCGTAGTGCCCAAGAAGATTGTGAATGTCGTCGTGAAGTAATCGGGCGGCAACGCACACCAAGAATACTACATCAGAGGAAGTTGCCGCTTGCACACACCACAACCCGGCGTGTGCAAGACGACGACTTCTTTTGCTTAGAGACAAACAGTAAACAACAATGCAACTATAACTCCTATGACAATCGACCGTAATATGATCTGGCAGGAGACGAAGGACTACTTCAACATCACCCTCGGACTCATGCTCTACACCTTCGGTTTCACCGTATTCCTGCTTCCCTATCAAATCGTGACCGGAGGCATCGCGGGTATCGGAGCCATCATCTTCTATGCCACCAAGTTCCCAGTGCAGTGGACATTCTTCATCATCAACGCCCTGCTCATCGTGGCGGCACTGAAGGAACTGGGCATCAAGTTTCTCACCAAGACCATCTATGCCACGGTGGTAATAACCGTGATGCTCGACCTGGCTCAGAAGGTAGTGGAACAGCCCGACGGCACGTTCTACAAGCTCATGGGCGAAGGCAACGATTTCATGTCGCTCATCATCGGCTGTATGCTCACCGGTACGGCACTTGCCATAGTCTTCCTGAACAACGGCAGCACCGGCGGCACCGACATCATTGCCGCTGTAGTCAACAAGCACTTCAATGTCTCGCTCGGCAAGGGACTCATCATGGTCGACCTCGTCATCATCAGCAGCTGTCTTGCCATCGATACCTTTGGTGAGTTTCCACAGCGATGCCAGATGGTGGTCTTCGGTCTATGCACGATGGTCATCGAGTGTACGATGATAGACTACGTGATGAACGTACAGCGCCAGTCGGTACAGTTTATGATTTTCTCCAAGGACTACAAGAAGATAGCCGAAGCCATCACGCGCAAGACCGACCACACGCTGACCATCCTCGACGGTCACGGATGGTACACGGGCAAGGAGATGAAGGTCATCTGTCTCCTGGCCAAGAAGCGCGAGAGTGTGCTCATCTTCCGACTCATCAAGATGATAGACCCACGCGCCTTCGTCAGCCAGAGCAGCGTCATCGGTGTCTATGGCGAGGGCTTTGACCCCATCAAGGTCAAGATCAAGAAGAATAAGGAACACGAGCAAGAACTGCAACAGCAGCAACAAGAAAATGAATGATATGAACCCATCATCACACACCGCCCACAGCGCTGCCGAGGTGGAGCAGCAGGGCAGGGCGATAGTCTTTGCCACCAACAACTCACACAAGCTCGACGAGATACGTGCCATCCTCGGCGACAGGTTCAAGGTACTGTCGCTCCGGGACATCGACTGCCACGTAGACATACCCGAGACCGCCAATACCCTGGAGGGCAACGCCATCCAGAAGGCACGCTACATAGCCGAGCACTACGACTACGACTGCTTTGCCGACGATACCGGTCTGGAGGTCACTGCCCTCGGCGGCGAACCCGGCGTACACTCGGCGCGCTATGCCGACGGCACCGACCACGACTCAGAGGCCAACATGCAGAAGCTGCTCGCCCGACTCAAGGACAAAGACGACCGCAGGGCGCAGTTCCGCACCGTCATCTGTCTGGCCCGCAAGAGTGACATAGCCGACTACACCCTCTTCGAAGGCATCGTGCGCGGCACCATCGCCAAGGAGAAGCAGGGCAGCAGCGGTTTCGGCTACGACCCCATCTTCGTCCCCGAAGGCTACGACGAGAGCTTTGCCGCCCTGGGCGATGAGGTCAAGAACCGCATATCACACCGCGCCAGAGCCGTGGCCAAACTCGCCGATTATCTCAAACAGTAACTCACCCTCGACACTCTCGGTTATGAAACGCTATATCCTCACCATGCTCCTTGCCATCGCGGCAGTCTTCGCCCATGCCGACAACAGTCTGTGGAAGGCATATATGGCCTATCACGACATCACCCGGATAGAGCAGGGCGGCAAGAGACTCTATGTGCTTGCCTCGGGCAATCTCTTCACCTACAATACCGCCGACGGCGAGGTGCGCACCTTTGACAAGTGCAACGGACTGAGCGACTGCGCCATCAGCCACATCGCCTGGTGCCAGCAGGCAGCAAGGCTGGTCATCGTCTACAGCAACCAGAACATCGACCTGATGAGCGGGCGCAACAACGACGACATCACCAATCTGCCCGACTACTACCGCAAGAGCATGACCGAGGACAAGACCATCAACCACGTGTGTATCGACGGCGTCTACGCCTATCTCTCCACCGGTTTCGGCATCGTCAAGGTCAATGTGAAGAACGCCGAGGTCAGCGAGACCTACAATCTGCATACCCCCGTGGCATACAGCTATGTAGAAGGCGGCTATCTCTATACTGCCCAGCGCGGCAAGGGCATCTACCGAGCCGCTCTCGGCACCAACATGATGGACCCAGCCAACTGGACCTACGCCCGGGCTTACAGCGACATCTGGGAGACGCCCGACAGCAAGCTGCTCGACATGGTGAAAGACCTGGACCGTGGCGGACTCAAGTACAACAACTTCGGCTGTCTGCGCTTCTACAACGGCCGTCTCTACACCGTGGGCGGAGGCTACACCGTGAGCCAGGACCTGCATCTGCCTGGTGGCATCCAGGTCTACGACGGTAGCAACTGGGAGGTCTATCAGGACGATATCAACAGCCAACTGGGCGACGGCTACTTTGAAGACATCAATGCCATCGATGTAGACCCACGCGATGCCAACCACGTGTTTGTCTCGGGCCGTACGGGTATCTACGAGTTCAGCGACCGGCGGTTTGTGCGTCACTACAGTTATGACAACAGCGCCCTCTCGCCCACCTATCCCGACGACAAGATGTATGTAGTGGTGCATGATGTCAAGTTCGACACCGAGGGTAATCTCTGGGCGCTCAACAGCATCAACAAGGAGAAGAACATCATACGTCTGGGCACCGACGGACAGTGGACATCACTCTACAAGGAACCTCTGAAGTCGCTGACCAACCTGCGCGATATCACCTTTGATAGCCGCAGCCTCATGTGGTTTGTCAACGACAGCTGGAAGAAGACCGGCCTCTTCTGCTACCAGCCCTCGAGCGATGCCATCAACAGCTATACCTCCTTCGTCAACCAAGACGGCACCACGGTCAACGTGGAATACGTACACTGCGTGGCCGAAGACAAGGACCATCAGATGTGGATAGGCACCAATGTGGGCCCTCTGCGACTCTCGCCCAGCGAGATAACCTCGCAGTCGCCCGTATTCGAGCAGGTCAAGGTGCCCCGCAACGATGGCACCAACTATGCCGACTATCTGCTCGATGGCGTCAACATCTCGTGCATCGTCATCGACGGCGGCGGACGCAAGTGGATGGGCACCTACGGCAACGGCATCTATCTCATCAGTGCCGACTGCATGACCCAGATAGCCCACTTCACCGAGACCAACAGCAAGCTGCTCTCTGACAATATCCAGGCGATGGCCATCAATCCCGCCACCGGCGAGGTGTTTATCGGCACCGACAAGGGACTCTGCTCCTACAGCAGCGGAGCCACCGAGCCCGTGGACGAGATGAACAAGGACAACACCTATGCCTATCCCAACCCCGTGAACCCAGACTATACCGGCCCTATCACCATCGTGGGGCTGAGCTACAATGCCGATGTCAAGATAGTCACCGCCTCGGGCACGCTCGTAGCCCAGGGCCGCAGCAATGGCGGTACCTTCGAGTGGAACGGATGCGACCTCAAGGGTCGCCGCGTGGCGAGCGGAGTGTATATGGTGCAGACTGCCACTGCCGACGGCAGCAAGGGCACCGTGTGCAAGATAGCCATCGTAAACTGAGGTGTCTATGCCGCCGAGCAACCATCCTTCTGAACGACTGGAGTGGCTGAGCCTGATGCGCGGGCTGAGCATCGTGCTGGTGGTGATGTTTCATGTGCAGCTGGTCGACATGGCCACTGGCGAGAACCACAGTCTCTGCACCACCCTGCCCACTATTTTCACTCCCATACGCATGCCCTTCTTCATCTTCACCTCGGGCGGGCTGCTCTACCTGAGCCGCATACGCCGCGAGTGGACCACCCGGGCACTCTATGCCGACAAGCTGCGGCGCATAGCCATCCCCTTTGTCTTCTTCGTCACCTTCTACTATCTGTTCAAGCTCCTGGCTGGCACCTGGGCCAAGACCCCCGTGCCCCTGTCGCTCTCCTACTATGCCGAGTGCTTCTACCGGTTTACAGGGCATCCCTCTGCCCATCTGTGGTTTCTCGCCACGCTGCTCATGCTCATGGCGCTCTATCCCCTCTTTGTGGCGGTATGCCGCAACCACACTGCCTCGGTGGCGATGCTGCTCTTCAGCGTGGGCATCTATCATGCCGACTTGGAGAGCGTGCTGCCCGACGTGTTCTACATCAATCACCTGCACCGCTATCTGGTCTATTTCTACTTCGGCATCTTCTTCTTCAGATACCGTCTCTATCGTTTCACAGACAGTCCGCTGGTTGCCGTGGCGGCCGTGGCGGTCTATGCTGCGTCCTACTGCGTCGTGGGCGGACTCGCCACATCCATGGCAGGCATCGTGATGTGCGTGGCTGTGGGGCAGAGCGTGGCGCGCCGTCTGCCGGGCCTCTTCGGCAGTTTCCGCGACTATATCTACCAGATTTATCTCATGTCGATGTTTTTCCAGGCATTTGTCGAGCTGGTGCTGTGGAAGCGTCTCTTCTACGACGAGCGCCTTTTCCTGGTCTTCTATGCCCTCAATATCCTTGCAGGCATCTATCTGCCCACCCTCGTGGCGCGGTTGGCACAGCGACAGCCTTACCGCCTCGTGCGCCTGTGCTTGGGCATCAAGGCGTGAGTGGCGTTCGGTCTACCACCTGTACAGTTCCGCCTACCACCTATATAATGGAGATGCGCCAGAACAGCCCTTATGAGCTATTCTGGCGCATCTTTTGTCTCCCAGCGTGACTTGCTGCATCAGCTCAACGAGAGCATCTTCTCGATGGGCTTGACGGCGTCGCGCGCGATGGCTGGGTCTATCTCTACCGTAGGCCATCCGTAGCGCAGAGAGTTATAGATTTTGAGCAGCGTATTCTTCTTCATGTATTCGCACTCGTTGCAGCTGCAGCCCACACCCTCGCTCATCTCTGGCTGAACGGGGTAGAAGCGCTTGTCGGGACAGGTGCGCTCGAGCTCGTGCAGAATGCCAGCCTCGGTGGCCACGATAAACTCCTGCTTGTCGCTCTGCTGGGCGTAGGTGAGCATGGTGGCTGTGCTGCCCTTGACATCGGCGACAGCCAGCACCGGAGCCTTGCACTCGAGGTGGGCCATAACCACGGCGTCGGGGTGCTCGGCCTTGAGACGCACGATGGCGTCGACAGAGAACTTCTCATGCACGTGGCATCCGCCGTTCCAGAGCAGCATCTGGCGACCGGTGACGCTGTTGATATAGTTGCCCAGATTATAGTCGGGGCCGAAGATAATCTTCTCGTCCTTGGGGAAGGCGTCTATCACCTTCTTGGCATTGCCACTGGTCACCACACAGTCGGTGAGCGCCTTGACGGCAGCCGTAGTGTTGACATACGATACCACCTTATAGCCCGGATGCTCGTCCTTGAACTTCTTCAGATCTTCTGCCTTGCAACTGTCAGCGAGCGAGCAGCCGGCCGTGAGATCGGGGCATATCACTGTCTTTTCGGGCGAGAGCAGTTTGCAAGTCTCTGCCATAAAGTGTACGCCACACATCACCATCACCTTGGCATCGGTCTCTGCCGCCTTGCGGGCCAGGGCCAGGGAGTCGCCCACAAAGTCGGCTATCTCCTGTATCTCGCCTACTGTATAATAATGTGCCAGGATGATGGCATCCTTCTCCTTACACATGCGGCGTATCTCCTGTTTGAGATTCAGACCTTGCTCGACAGGTTCGTCTATACAACCCTTGTCAATCCACTCTTTGTTCACCATCATTATTATATTTTTTATTTATATCTTATTTCCTTATTCTTAAACTATAATTAAATACACTGTGGAAAAGTGGATAACTTATAGCCTTATTGTTTGCAGATTTGCATTATACACATTTGGTAGTCACTTATACACACCTGTGTCTAATATTAATCGGCTGAATGACAACAGTAAATGTAGTTATACACCATCTGCGTATATCTTGCAAAGTTAATAAGTTTATATCTTTTGACCATATAAAAGTATGGAAAACTTGCTGAAAACTGTCTAATTTCTCTGTGGATATCCCACCCTGAGCTCCGCGCACCCCTATAGTGTGGATATCTGCATAGGTTATGCACGCGGTTATACATAGGTTATCCACATGGTTATCCACAGCGCTGTCGGTGCATATAGCTATATATGAAATATATAGTGAAGACACCGCCGGTCATCGCATAACGACCTCCGCCGACGCCGGGATGATGTTTGTCGGCTCGTATCGGAAGGTACGGGCTTCCGTATCTTCCGATACGTATCCGCGTTTCATCCGATACGAGCATCCGCGCCGTCCGATACTCATCGACAAAGGTGGTCTCGGGATGGCTATCTATGGTCACTGTGTTTGCCATCCTATAAAAATAACTTGGGTAAGAATGTTGGAATCCCGATAATTGCCAGTATCTTTGCAGATACCTTCATCTATTATGATGTCATCCGTCAGGCTGCAGACCTTAAAGCCCATGAACTCCTTGCACGGAAATGTGACCCGCAAGAGCGCAGCGATGCTTTGCGCCATCGCGAAGAGGCCGAGCGCAAATGCAGGTTGGTCGACAGGATGAGGGTCTGGAAGCATACGCCGTCGGATGTCGTCGCCGAAAGCATCAGTATAGGCGATATCCGGGTGACTCCTTTCTCCAACTGTCATAGCATCTTACACAAGGACGCAGATGCTGAATTGTGATTTAGGAGAAACGCTCGAGATTGTAATGTGTGTTCATATTGTTATAGTCATTGTTACCTTAGTGGTTTACCAAATCAGCGATGTGCTTTTTGCATATATTCTTGAGTTTGTTGAGGAACAGGAGGAATAGCAGGAGGAGAATGCCGCTTAATGAGTCGTCTATATTCATGGAGAATACTATGCTGTCGTATATGCCGTGGGCCAAAATAGGACCGACGAGTATCAATGCGCATGTCTGCCAGTTGCGCACGATTCGGAAATGCCATAGCGAGTAATAGAATCCCATGATGACTGCATCGAGGAAATGACCTGGAACAGCAAACAAGGCTCTCGCTATGCCGACGCTTATCCATGACTCGTAGTTGTCGAAAAGGTAGAGAACATTCTCGATAGCGGCAAATCCCATACCTATACATACGGCATACACGATGCCGTCGAAGTGCTCGTCGAAGTATGGGTTGTTTCTCAACAGCAGCCACAGCATCACCAACTTTGCCAACTCTTCTGGTATCGCAGCCATAAAGAAGGCATTGAATATGGCGCTGCCTATGTTTGAAACCTCGTCATTGGCAAATTCGGTAATTGCTTCAAATGGTATGACTATCATCAGAGTAAGCAGTGCCGAGAGTATGCCATAGATGAATGCCTTTATGAGCAACTTCGTCGGTTCGGGTTGCTTGCGGTCCTTACGGTAGATGTACCAAATCACAACTGCTACTGGCGCGATGGCAGCTAATATTACTAAGACATTGAGCATAAATAAACAGATTGATGTATTAACGGTTTATGGATAGGTTGACTCTTTATCGGTTGTCAGGATATCTCTGCGTAGTATGGCAGAGAGAGTGGGGATTGCCTCCCGGTCGTCAGTGGCTCTTGCTGTACATGCGCTCTATGTGCTGGCGCAGATATTCCTTGAATTCGTCGTTGCCCAGCACCTCGATGTCGTCGTAGAGACCTAACACAAAGCGGCCTATACCAATGTAGCTGCATACGTCGAGGTCGAGCCTGAAGTGTCGCTCATCATGAGGTGTCATACAGTCTGCGGCGCGGGGCACCTCTTCGCGCAGCAGATTGGCAGAGAGCTGCCCCAGTATCATGCTGACCGGGTGGCGCTCTTCGGCACAGAACATGAACGCGTCGGTAAACATCTGCCGGTGGCGGTCTTCGTAGCTCCACAGCATGTCAATGATTTCCACGTCGCCCATGCGGGCTATCTTGAAGGTCTTGTTGAGGCCGGTGCTGGGCTCGTAGCAGCGCACGTCCATATTGTCGTTCATGAAGGCGAAGGGCTCTACTATGCGGTCGGTTACAGTCTGGCTGTGGGGCGACGAGTAGTTGCATATCTTGACCATCTGCTTGAACTTGATGGCTTCGTAGAGCCTGTCTATATTGTGGGAGAGCTGCTGGTTGGCGGTGATGTCGGTGAGTATGCGCAGGTCGTAGAACTTGTCGAGCTTGTGGCGTATGCTCTCGGTGAGGGCATTGTTGTCGTCGGTGCCGCTGATGAGCCGTCTCAGCAGCACAGCCTCCTGCTCGGTGAAGTCTATGCTTTCGTGGAGTTTGCGGAAGAAGGGCGAGTGGCGGTCGAGCCTGTAGTAGGTGCCCGACTTGACGAGTCTGAAACCGGCATCGCGGAAGAAGTCGAAGTAGTAATACAGATTGCGCAGCGAGATGCCTACACGGTCGCAGAGCTGTGCGGCGGTGTAGTTCTTGTTCTCGGTCATCAGTAGCAGCAGGTCGAGCTCGCGCTGCAGTTTGTCGTGTCTCATTTACTTGATGTTTCGGGGGTGATGGTTGAGTATCTGTTCGCGCAGGGTGGTGGTGTCGATGTGCATATAGATTTCGGTGGTGGCTATATTCTCATGCCCCAGCATGGCCTGGATGGCTCTCAGGTCGGCCCCTCCCTTGAGCAGCGCTGTGGCAAAACTGTGGCG
The DNA here is from genome assembly GCF_002251285.1 of Prevotella sp. P5-64. NCBI lineage: Bacteria > Pseudomonadati > Bacteroidota > Bacteroidia > Bacteroidales > Prevotellaceae > Prevotella > Prevotella sp. P5-64. The sequence continues at coordinate 24,675 of NZ_NPJK01000076.1, read as the reverse complement.
CAGCGTGTGGGGCGAAATGGGCTTGTGGATACCTGCCGCGAGTGCCGCCTGGCGTATGATGTAGAACACCATGATGCGGGTCAGGTGGCTGCCGCGCCGCGAGAGAAACACATAGTCTTCTTCGCCGGGCTTGATGCGTAGATGGCAGCGGTCGGCATACCACAGCCCGAGCTCGTGGAGCGCCGTGTCGGAGATGGGCACCAGCCGCTCCTTGCTGCCCTTGCCCATGATGCGCACAAACCGCTCCTCGGCATATATCGCCGATAGCTTCATGTTGACCAGTTCGCTCACGCGCAGTCCGCAGGAGAAGAGCACCTCGATGATGGCCCGGTTGCGCTGTCCCTCGGCGGTGCTCATGTCTATGCTTGCCTTCATCCTGTCTACCTCTTCGGGCGTGAGCACCTCGGGCAGCCGCTCTCCCGTCTGCGGCGACTCGAGCAGCTCGGTGGGGTCGTTGTCCATGCGTCCGTCGACGAGCATGAACCTGTAGAACGAGCGCAGTCCGCTAATCATCCTTGCCTGCGACGCCGGCCCGATGCCCATGTCTCTCAGCGTGCAGACAAACTGCTGCAGGTCGGAGAGCTCGATGCGGTCGATGCTCACCCCCCGCTCATGGCTGAAGGTGACCAGGTGGCCGATATCGGTGAGATAGGCAGCCACGGTGTTGGGCGAGTAGTTCTTCTCCAGTTTGAGATACCTGGCATAGGCCCTTGTCAGTGAGCCCGAAGCTGGAGTGGCGCTGTGCATGTCTTCTGTCATAGGTATGGGCATCAATATGGGGCGTGGTACATGAAAAAAGCGGATGATTTATTTTGTACTTAGCCCGATTTAAGCTAATTTTGCAACAAGCATACGGCCTTGCGGCTATGCCGTTTACAAAGTTAATACGAATTGGGATGGTGTCAAAACAAATCAAACGGTTTTTTCTAAAAAAAGCATCATCCCCCAATACGCTACGACGATGAAAATACAAATTATCAATGGCCCCAACCTCAATCTGCTCGGTATCAGAGAGCCAGGCATCTACGGCCACGACTCCTTTGACGACTATCTTGCCCATCTGCGTACCCTCTATCCCGAGATAGAGATAGACTACTATCAGAGCAATGTCGAGGGCTATCTCATAGACCGTATGCAGGAAGTGGGCTTCGACTGTGACGGCATCGTGCTCAATGCCGGCGCCTATACCCACACCAGTGTGGCTCTGCACGACTGCATCCGCTCCATCCAGTCACCCGTCGTCGAGGTGCATATCAGCAATGTACACCAGCGCGAAGAGTTCCGCCACCACTCCATGATATCCTCAGCCTGCCGGGGAGTGATAGCAGGGTTCGGACTCGACTCCTATCGTCTCGCCATCGAAGCCCTGAAAGCCAAATGACCATAGACCAGTATATCGAACAGCATATAGACCCCGAGGGAGACTATCTCTACCGCCTCTGGCGTGCCACCAACATCCATACCGTGCACGGCCGCATGGCCTCGGGCCATCTTCAGGGCCGTCTGCTCAAGATGCTCGTAGAGATGATACGCCCGCAGCGCATACTTGAGGTGGGCACATTCAGCGGCTACAGCGCCATCTGCATGGCAGAGGGACTGGGCGAGGGCGGCAAGGTATATACCTTTGAAATCAACGACGAGATGGAAGACTTCACCCGACAGTGGATAGAAGGGTCGCCCGTGGCCGACCGCATAGACTTCCGCATAGGCGACGCCAATGTCGAGGCGCCCCGACTGGGCATCATGTTCGACATGGCCTTTGTCGACGGCGACAAGCGCACCTACCGCGAGACCTTCGACACGCTGCTGCCCATCATCAGGCAGGGCGGCTACATCATCGCCGACAATACCCTGTGGGACGGACATGTGGTAGACCCCGCCTACGCCAACGACAGCCAGACCCACGGCATAGACACCTTCAATGACTACATAGCCCGCGACACCCGTGTGGAAAAGGTCATTCTGCCCATACGCGACGGGCTCACCATCATCCGCAAGAAGTAGAAAAACGGCGCCGCCGGAACGAAATCGACCGATTTTTTTTGTATTATGGGCGATTAGAGCTATATTTGCAACTGTTATCTACCGAAATCAAGGAGTGAATATATTATATAAGGTATAGAAACCGTAAATTAAAATCATTAAATAACCTTCAACGATTATGGCAAACTTATTAGACGAGACCCAAGGTCCGGTCAACGACAATGGCCGTGATGTACATGTGATAGACCGTCAGCTCCCAGTGACCATCACTTTCCGTTCCACCCTCTTCGAGATAGCCTTGTGGGTGACCCTCCCGCTGCTCACCCTCATCTACGTGCTGGCTATGGGCGACCAGCTGGCCGACCCCACCACCGTGGCCATCGGCGGCTGCGTGGCAGGCGTGCTGCCAGGAGTGGTATTCATCTTCATGAAGATTTCGGCGCGCAACTATTTTCTCAAGCTCGAGCAGCGCATCCAGGCCGAGGCGTCCAATATAGACAACTATCTGGAGCAGCGCGTGCAGATACTGCAGAACGTGGTGGGACTGGTAAACCGCGCCATAGACCTGGACAAGGACGTGATGAAGGCCGTTGCTGCCCTGCGTGGCGGCAAGGTAAACGAGGCCAACCGCAGCGACGTCAACAGCCAGCTCAATATGGCTTGCGGCCGTCTCTTCCCCCAGGTTGAGGCTTATCCCGACCTGAAGGCCCACCAGGCCATAGCCGACGCCATGCAGCAGAACAACTATCTGCAGCGTGAGATTACGGCTGCCCGCACGGTCTACAACAGCCGTGTGACCCAGTGGAACACCGACCTCTTCTCCTGGCCTACCAAGATGATAGTAGCTGCACGACAGGGATATACCACACGTATACCTTTCACCGCGTCGGCAGAGACCCGCGAGATGGCCCGCAGCAAGTTCTTCTAAGCCGGGGGCTATGACAGAGGATATCTATGACCCCCTGGACGAGTATGCAGGCAAGTTCCGTCCGCGCTTTGAGCAGGTAGCCAAGGAGACCTTTGCCCAGCTCGCCCGCGAGGCCAATGTGAACGTGGCTGCCAACCGTGAGACCTGTCGTCTGCTGGATATGACCGAGGACGAACTGGGTTCGGTGAAGTCGAGCATTAACTGGACCACCTTCTTATGCGTCGTCCTCTGGTGCGGACTGGCCGTAGGCGGATGGGTGCTCTACTCCCAGTGGCAGGTGATAGACTCGTGGTATGTGGTGGGCATAGGTCTGGCCATGGTGGTGGCATTGATACTGCTGCTGGCCAAGGTGCATCCCCGACTGTCGCAGCTGAAGGACGAGCGCGACAATCTGCAGGACAAGGCAGAGCAGTACAAGGCTGAGGCGTGGCGCCAGATGGAGCCCCTCAACCGGCTCTACGACTGGGATGTGCTGATGCGCATGATGACCCAGACGGTGCCCAGACTGGAGTTTGACCCTTACTTCACCACCCAGCGGCTCGCCGACCTGCAGGAGATATATGGCTGGGACGGCTCGTTCAACAAGGAGCGCTCGGTCATCTACTCCCACTCCGGACTCATCAACGGCAACCCCTTTGTGCTCTGCCGTACGCGCAAGATGGAGATGGGCAGCAAGACCTATCAGGGCTCGAAGACCATACACTGGACCACCCGTGAGCGAGGGTCGGACGGCAAGATGCAAACCGTGCACCACTCTGAGACCCTCATAGCCACCGTCACCGCGCCCTATCCCGAATACTACGAGAAGACCCGTCTCATCTATGGCAACACGGCTGCCCCCGACCTGAAGTTCTACCGCCAGCAGAGCGGTATGGCCAACCGCGAGGGCTCGCTCTCCTACAAGTGGAAGCGGCGCAAACTGAGAAACAAGGCACGCGACCTGGACAACAGCGACTTTGCCATGCTCACCAATGAGGAGTTTGAGGTGGCCTTTGACACCAGCAACCGCAACAACAACCAGCAATATGCGATGCTTTTCACGCCTCTCGCCCAGTCCAGCATGCTCAAGCTGCTCAGAGACCAGGAGGTGGGATATGGTGATGATTTCGATTTCGGCAAAAACTGCATGATCAATACCATCATCTCTGACCATATCCAGAGCATGGACCTCGACATGGATCCCCGCAGGTATCACAACTACAACTACGACCAGGCCGAGCACGACTTCTATACCCTCAACGCCGGCTACTTCCGTGCCATCTATTTCTGTCTGGCTCCGCTGCTCTGTGTGCCTATGTATCAGCAGATACGCTCGCAGCAGGACATCTATGGCCGCGATATGCAGCGCCGCAGCGCCTTCTGGGAGCACGAGGCGCTGGCCAACTTCTGGGGTCAGGACCGCTTCAAGCATCCTCGCTGTGTGACCGACTGCATCCTGAAGACCCAGTCCAAGAGCGAAGCCGACGGCAATACCCGCGTCACCGTCTTTGCCCATGGCTACCGCGTAGAGAAGCGCGTGACCTATGTGAGCAAGTGGGGCGGCGACGGTCGCACCCATCAGGTGCCTGTCTACTGGGACGAGTATCTGCCCGTGACGGGTCAGGGCAGTATGCACATGCAGGAAGACAACAGCAGCGAAGACCCTGCCACCACCCAGCGCCAGCGTTTGGACCACATAGCCCAGGTGCTCGACCGTGCTGGCATGTCTGTATACCGTCGGCACATCGCCTCGAAGATATAACCCAAGTTTCACCTTATTATATTATACGCGCAATGAAACCTGTAAGACTCAAATTATCTACCGTTGACCAAGCCTTGCCCACCGGCGCATCGCGCTTCTGGGGCAACCCCGACCTTCCACGCGGATTTGACTATCCCATGTACAAGGATTTTGAGGGCGACGACGTGCCCTATGTGTTTGTGTGCCAGCTGGACTTGAGCGAGCTGGCCCAGATGGACACCGAAGGGGTGCTGCCCCACAAGGGACTGCTGTCGTTTTTTGCCAAGATAGACCACTACACGGGCAACTACTTTGACACCGACAGCATAGGCAGCGCCATCAGCGATACCGACGATGTGAGGGTCTTCTACTTTGAAGATACCCGCGACATGGAGCAGGTGGTGCTCATCGACGACGATGATATCCCCATGGCGTTTCATGAGATGAAGATTGAGTGTACGATGGAGGAGAGTATGGAGGACCACTTTGTGATGGCCGAGCCTACCTACCGTGAGTGGGAGACCTGGGACCATCCCTACGAGGACTGGCAGATACTCCTGCAGATAGACTCGTGTGAGGGCAGTGACTTTGCGCTCAACTTCATGGACTGCGGCGTGCTCGACTTTCTGATAGACCCTGCCGACCTCGCCGCCCGCCGCTTCGACCGCGTGCGCGCCATAGTGCTGTCTACCTGAGATACGCAGACATAAGACAAGAGGGTGTTATATAGTGAACCATTTTTTCCTCCCCGTCCGCTGACAGGTGTGGATTAAAAGTGTTATCTTTGCAATAAAGTTGGGAAATAATGGCAAAGAAAGATATAACATCTCATGCGGAGGTCGCTAATGGTGATGTCTGCGATACAGAATGCAAGGCCACAAATAGTGCTCCTGTGGATGGACAGGCAGAGGTGGTGAAGGTGATGACATGCGGTGACCGGCTCAGCATGGACTATGTGCGTTCTCATATTTATACTATACGAGGGGTAAATGTAATGGTCGATGCTGACCTTGCAGCCATGTATGGTGTGGAAACCAAACAGTTGAAACGTCAGGTGAAGCGTAATATAGAACGTTTCCCCGACGACTTCATGTTTGAACTGACATCAGAAGAGTATGAATCTTTAAGGTGCCAAAATGGCACCATAGAGAGCGGTAGGGGGCAGCATTCAAAGTATCTTCCTTTTGTCTTTACTGAGCAGGGAGTCTCCCAGTTGTCGGGTATCTTGAGGAGTGAATATGCTATAGAGGTGAATATCCGCATCATGCGTGCTTTCGTAGCCATGCGTCGCTTCCTCTCGGCCAATGCCGGTATGTTTCAGCGTATAGAGAGGCTGGAACATCATCAGATGCTGACTGACCAGAAGATGGAACAGGTGCTGAAGCGTATGGACGAGCTTGCTCCTGCCATCACTCCTGAACAAGTCTTCGCCACAGGTTGCGTGTGGGACGCTTGGAGCTATGTGTCCCAGCTGGTTCGTAGTGCCAAGCAACGCATCATCCTTATTGATAACTTTGTGGACGAAAGAGTGCTCCTGCTGTTGACCAAGAGGGCTGAAGGGGTTTCGGCAACCATCCACTCTCGCTACACACAGCAATTCCTGTTGGATCTGGAGAAGCACAACGGGCAATACGAGCCGATTGAGTTTGTGCAGACGCCTCACAAATCCCACGACCGTTTCCTTATTATAGATGATGATGTGTATCTCATGGGTGCCAGCATAAAGGACATGGGCACAAGCCTTTGTGCCATAACAAGGCTGGAGATGAAGCCCGACACGATAATGTCATTGTTAAGGTAGGCAGAATTCGACTTTACAACAGAACGGAAACAGCAGATAGAAATCTTTGATATACGAAAGTCAAACGTAAAACAGAAAATTATAAAAAGAGCATTGGTGTGTATTCTCTCTCTTGTGGCTTGCCTTTTGACAGGCGCTCAAGGTAAAGTGCGTAGTTCGAAGTTGGAGAGCATTACGGTTCAGGACGGCTATGTGTATTATTATCTGAGAGGCATGGAGAAGACTTTTACGGTAATGTTCTTGGCTGACACGCATTTTACTATTGAGGATGAACGGGGACGTGAGTTCTATGATAACACCCGACGGATGGGTGGAGCTGCTGTTCAACCTCAGAATTATGGCAAAAGCAATGGGCGGGAACGGGCTCTTTTGCGTTCGTTGGATAAAGCAAAAAAGGAACAGGCTGCGCTGGTCATATTGGGAGGCGACATTGTCAACTTCCCCTCGCTGGCTTCTGTAGAGCATCTCAAAGCCATGCTGGATGCTTCGGGGCTGAATTGGACTTATACGGCAGGCAATCATGATTGGCATTATGAGGGCGAACCAGGAACGTCCTTTGCCCAAAGGGAGAAATGGTAGCAGGCCAACCTGAAGCCTCTCTACCAAGGCCAGAATCCTCTCTATTCTGCTCAGGTCATTAACGGAATCAATTTTGTCACGATTGACAATTCTCTCTTTGAAATCACAGAAGAGCAACTGAAGTTCTTCAAGAAGCAGGTGGAAAGGGGACTTCCTGTGGTGCTTTCCATGCACATCCCTGTTTATGTGCAAGGCCATGATATTGACTATGGATGTGGCAGCCCGCATTGGAACAAGGCAAATGACTGCTATTATGAGATAGAAAGCCGCGAATAGGATCACCTTTCCAATAATAAGGGTTTTCTTCTACTGGTACAGATTTGTCCCACTTATTAATAGGGGCTTGTTCTTCTACCAATTGTTTCTCTTGATTATTATAGGTATCTGTCATAGTCTGAAAATCAAGCATTTCTTCTCGAACTACTTCGGTTTTTTGATTTACTTTCTTTGCTATATACTGTTTTAATGTTCTTGCTTAACTATGGGAGGGGTAGCCCATTATAATTTGAGTGTAAAGATACTAAAATCATAATTGTTTTCAGTGCAAATTGTATACTTTAACGTTCAATTCTTGTAAATATCAGTATAATTGTCAAGCCCATCTACCATAATACCACAAAAATGGCACTCTATAAAGGAATTGAATGGTGACTATTGCCAGCTATATTAAGCCCCAAAACAGTCATTAGGCCGTTTGAGGTGTTATGTTATGACCTATTTGGGTTAATAAGCCATTCTGACATTGTCTACCCATAGCGTGTTGCCGATGGAGCCTATGTAGGCTCCGCCGTGACTGGAGTCAAACTGCAGAATAAGGTGGGTAGGGATGTCGTCGGCGTGTGCCCATCCTATTTCTTTGACAGGCACCATCTTGCCCTTGGAGTTCTTGGCCCACTTGGTGTCATCGCCAGTAATCAGCCCCATGTAAGGTTTGTAGAACGGCTGGTGGGTGATGTCGCCATAGTGGATGGGGAAGGAGGCGTCTTCTACCCATCCGCTGGTGTTGTTGTCAAAGCGCACCACCATGGTGCCCACGCGCTTGGCGTAGAGGTTGCCCTTGGCGTCTTCCCATCGTTTCTGCAGCAGGCAGATGCAGTCGCACATGTCTATGCCTGGCACGGTCTTCACCTTAGAGAAACCTGTCTCCTTGATGCGGTTGGGCTGGCCTGCGAGCTTCACCTTATAATCAAACATCAGCGCCTTGGGTCTTGCCGTGAAGCGCATGCCCGCATCGAGTTTGGCCATGGGGTTGGAGGTAGAGGTGATGGGTTCGAGCATCTGTCCGAGGTAGATGCTTCCGGCAGCCAACACCTTGATATTGACGATACCCAGCACCTTGCACGTCTCGATATGGGTGACGAGCTTGGCGCAATAGCCATGTCCAGGGTGGGTGTCGCGGTAAACTGACTGATTGGTCTTGATGATGCCCGACACCTTGGCCATGACATTGGATGTGCCCCATGGCGAACCAGCCCAGTTGACATAAGGTGTATTTCGCTTCCATGCCTTTGCGGGTGCAATCTCATAGAGTGTCTTCAGTTGTCCGCCGATGATGGCGCTCTCTTTCACTTGGCGTGTGACCCATTGGTTCATATCGCCGTACTTGATGAGTACGGTTTTGGAGTACAGAGCGCTATCGTAGTCTGTCTGTAGCGTGTCTTGTTCACTTCTATAGTCGGCCTTTACCACAACGGCCATTCCCATGATGAGGGTGACTCCAAGAATTATTTTCTTCATACTCTGTTTTCCTTTCATTTTAGAGTTGTCTATGGTTGGCTCGCTCATGGCGACGGGTGCTTGTTATTTCATCCTCTTCTTCATCTGCTCCATGTCGATGGGTTGCATACACGCATCGTAGGTGCGTGGCTGGTTGTGATCGTCGATGAAGAGGCGGGGATGGTCTGTATATGACTGGCTGGCCAACGACAGTGAGTCGTTGCGGTAGCGTGTGGCTACACCGCCCATAGATAGCAGAGTATGAAACACGCTGTTGCTCTCGGCAGGGCGATGCCTGTTGGCGGCAAGGTGTGTCACGATGTCGGCATGGTGCTGCTGGTAGACGGGTGAGGTCCACACCACGAGAGGCACATGGAGCTGCCAGTAGGATGGGAACGGTGAGGCGTGGAGGAAGAGATTGCGATGGTCGTCGAAGATGTCTTCGCCATGGTCTGACGTATACATCATCGCCGCACAGCCGCCTGTACCTTCGAGCGCCGTCATCACCTGGCTGAGCAGCAGGTCGGTATGGCGAATGGTGTTGTCGTAGGCGTTGATGAGCTGCTGTCGGTATGACCGTTTGGCGCCGTCATAATGGTCGGGGGTAAAGATGCGTGCGGCCTTGGGGTAGCGGTCTGCGTAGTTGAAATGAGAGCCATAGGTATGGAGTACCACAAACAGGCGTTGGCCTCGATGTGCTGTCAGTTGTTGCTGCAGTGGTGTCAGCAGATAGGTGTCGTCGGTAGTCTCGGGATGACGGTCGCGCAGGAACAGACAGTAGTCGGCCTGCTCGCCGAGGTAGTCGATCAAGGAGTGGTTGCGCTGTTGGTTGCTCAGAAATACGGTGTGATAACCCGCCTCTCTGAATGCCTGCATGATGCCCTTGGTGTGGTAGAGTATGTCGTAGTTGTCGGCATCGGCCATCGACAACAGGATGGGTACGCTCTTGTGTGTGGTATTGCTTTGGCTCATGTAGTCGGTGAAGACTGTCAGTCCGTGTGCTTTGGACAGTAGTGGGTTGGTAGGTCGGTGGTAGCCATACAGTTGCCAGTTGTCGGCACGGCTGGTCTCGCCGATGACCAGCACCAGCGTCTCAGGCACGGAGTCGGTGAAGGTGTAATGGGCGTGGTAGCTGAAGGATGCCGATGCCGAGGGATAGTCGGTGGTGGCTTTCTGCCGGGTGAGCGCGATGCCAAAGTTGTATACGGCATTGAGAGGGAACAGGTCGGTCGTGGGCGCATAAGGGGTGACTCCCGCGAGTACTGTGGTGATCACTGCTGTGCTTGCGGTGGCTATGAGTGCTGGTCGGCGCTGTCGGCGCAGGAGTGTCTTGTCCAGATATAGGTGTCGCCGCCACAGTATGGCTGCCAGCGTGAGCGTGGGGATATAGATGATTACCACCCATACGATGGCAGGCATCAGTTGTGAGAGCAGTTCGCCCACCTCGCCCGGGTTTGTGGTGACGAGGTTGAGCCACATGTCGACGGCGATAGGTCCGCGCCCATAGAGATAGGTGAGTACCATCTGAAAGGCGCCTAAGAATAGCAGAGGAAAGAGCAGGATGATGGTGCGCCCCACCTTGCGCGAGAGAGTCAGCACCAACCAGTAGGCAGCCAGAGGCGTCACCACATTCAGCAGGCGTCCGCTCCATGAGAGCGACTCGGTAACGGCCAATATCAGGTTGGGAAGGATGAGTACCCCAAGAAATATGAGAAAGAATGTTTTTTTCATAAACATTGGTTTTATTGAGCCTCAAGCCGGGCATCCTGCGCTACCCTTAGAATGCCTCATTGATATTGAATATAAAACCTGTGCCTCTGCGACTGAACCCATAGTCGAGTCGCACGTTGACACCTTTTTTGAACTGCCAGCGGTAACCGATGCCAGCGTTGGGCAGAATCTGTCGGAATCGCAGGCTACTATAGTCGGGAAACACTTCGGCGGCGCCCAACCATACCACCATGCCATTGCGATGCCAGATATGCTGGCGTAGCTCCACTTGGGCGTCGATGATATTCTTGTCGCGATAGCGCCCCTCGTAGTAGCCGCGCATACGATTGCTCGACCCCACATCAGAGAGCATGGGCCAGGGCACGTGGCCTGCCGATTGTCGTGTGTGAAATTCGCCCGCAATGACGGCACCTCTCCAGGCACGGCGATAGGTCGACACTTGCAACTCGCCCGACCAGTAGGTGTCGTTGTTGCCCAGGAATGTAGGGTTGGCTGTGAGGTCGGCCTGGACAAACCAGCCTCGAGAAGCGTTGAGCATGAAGTCGCGCGAGTCAAACGTATAGCTCAATCCCACCGACACGTCGCTCACCGTGAGCGGTTGTCCGGCCAGCAGTTGAGGAGCGCGGTTCTTGAGCTTGTAGGCGTGTACGTATTGGTAACGCACAATGGGACCGAGATAGGTGTAACGGTTGAGCGGCACAAGAAAACGTGCCATCACCTCAAACTTGGTCCGGTTGTACTTGCTCTTGTTGTCGTTGTTGTCGCTCTGCGGAAAGTTAAAGCCCCATAGGTAGGAAGGGAAGGTGTAGACATAGAGTCGGTAGTCGATCCGATAGTGTCTGTGGGGCAGGAAGGTGTTGCCTCGTAGGCCTATCATCAGAAATCCCTTGGTGGAAACGTCGCTATAGAGAGAGGCGTTGGAGAGTTTGAGGGTGCTGTCGGAGCGGTTGGTGGAATAAAGTGCCGATGCCACCAGGCCCACGCCCAGTCCTGTGTCAGAGGCGTAGTGCGGACCGCCAATGATGCCAAAGTCTATCTTCTTATCGGGCTTTGGCTTGTCGGACTCGGAAAAATACTGCAATAGTCGGGCTACCAGACTGCGTTTGGGCTGTATGGCCAATGTGTCGAGTGGGGCTGCAATGCTATCCTGCGCCCAAATCGGGGTGTGGACGGCCAGTAACATTCCTATGATAATCAAAGCCTTCATACTATTGCCATAGAAAACTTTTGCAAAGATAATATTTTTTTTCGTTATACACTTGTATTATCCCAAAAATCGAACAAAGAAGTATGAATTATGTCGTTTATCCCCGGTAATGCCCTTTGATTCGTGGAAAAACATGTCGGCCCTACTTACGATTATGAGCAGCCAAGTCCATGGCTGCCCATAATCGTAAGTAGGATTGCGGATATACTATATATTATAAGGTATAGAAAGCATCCATGAGGTCGCGGCGGTAGTTCTTGCTCACCTTGAGCTCGCGGTTGTCTTCGTAGGGATAGCCCAGTATGCAGGTGTTGTCTTGTATCATCATGATGTGGCTCACGTTGACGATATATCGCTTGTGGATTTGCACAAACGATGGCGAATAACGCAGGATGAAGTCGCTGTTGGTGCGGCTGCGCAGGATGTAGGTGCTGCCGTTGGTGCATACCGCCTCCCAGTGCTTGCCGTCGGCGTCGAAGCGGAAGAATGCCACATCGGCGTCGCGCAGGGCTATGTGCTCGTTCATGGCGTTGACCACGAGTATGCGTGGCTGGCGCTGCTCTGCGGGGCCTGCCGCTTGGGGCAGACTGGCGAGCTTGTCTTCATAGAAGCGGGTCATGGTCTGGGCCAGGTCTTGGGGCGATGGCGGCTTGAGCAGATAGTCGAACGCCTTCTGGCGTATGGCGTCTATCATATACTTGTCGTGGCCGGTGTAGAATACCACCTTGGTGTTGGGGTCTACCTCCTGGTGGAGCAGCTGGCAGAGCTGTATGCCCGTCATGGTGGGCATCTCGACATCGGTGAAGATGAGGTCGGGAGCCAGCTGTATGATTTCTTCTATGGCTGTGTCGGCATCGGTGCTGGTGCCTATCACCTTGACCGAATACTGGCTTTCCAGCATGCGGCGCAGCACTTCGATGGCGTCGCTGTTGTCGTCGACGATGTATACGGAGGTGAGCTGTTTGCGTCCGAACATAGTGTATGGCTGTTATAAGTTATAGTTGTACTCGTCGGGCACCATTATCCATGAGCGGCAGCCCGACATGCCGTTGTCGTCCTTGTAATTGGTCACGCCGAATGTAATCTTCTCGCGGTTGTGGTCGTTGAGTATCTGTATGGTCTGGCGCACTACCTTCATGCCGGTATGCTCGCCCACGCTGCCGGCGGTGAGTCCCACTCCGTTGTCCTTGACCTCGATGCGGGTCATGGTCTGCTCGCGTGTCACGCTGATGTCGAGCAGTCGGGGAGAGTCGGCCTTGAGCGGGCGCAGTCCGTGCTTGATGGCGTTTTCGGCGAATATCTGTATCACCATGGCTGGCAGCCGCACGCGGTCGGCATCCACATCGGGCGCCACGTGGGTGGTGTAGCTGAAGTTGTCGCCCATCTGCTTGGCTTCGATGTTGACGTAGTAGCCCACAAACTCCATCTCCTCGTTGAGGGTGCTCATGAGTGCGTCGGCACGCTCCACGCCTCGGCGCAGCAGCTGGGTGAGGGTGTTGAGGTTGACCTCGTGTCCGTTCATCTGGGCGAGCATCTCGTGGTTGAGCGCATTGTAGATGAAGTGGGGCGATATGCGGTTGCGGGTGTTCTTCATGCGCAGCTTCAGCATCTCCTGGCGTGCCTTCATCTCGCGCATCTGTCGGCGTCGGCGCAGCAGCACGATGGCGAAGCACATGGCGAGGATGACCACTACGGCGAAGAGGAAGAGTCCCCATGCCAGTGCGCCGAGATAGCGCTGGTGGTCTATGATGTGCTGTTGCTCGGCTATCTGCTTGTCGTGGCGGTATCTGAGCATATTGGCATTCATACGCATCTGGATGTTGGCGGTCTGCAGAGAGTCGTTGATGGTGTGCATCTGTCGGTGGGCGGTGTAGGCTTCGTCGTATCGGCCCATCTGCTGGAACACATTCTCCTTGGCCTTGAGCCTCTGCACGATGGCGGCGGGTATCATGTATTGTGGCGTGTCGCTCTCGCGGGCTATGCCCAGCGCCAGGGCGTGATGGCCTTCGAGCATGGCGATGTTCATCTCAGAGGTGTGGGTGTAGTAGAGGCCGATGTCAAAGCCCACCTTGCGGAAGAAGCTGTCGGCCTGGTGTATGGCGACTTTGGCGGGCGCTGCCTTGCCCAGACAGGCATAGGTCTCGCCCAGGTTGGCCTGCACGGTGTAGTAGTCCCACTCTCGCTTGGGGTCGTTCTTGACCAGCTGGGCAGCCTTGAGGAAGTAGGGCAGAGCCCGTCGGTAGTTGTCCTGCAGATAATAGTCATTGCCCCGGTTGTTGTAGTAGATGAAGCGGTCGCCCTGCTGCATGTGGGGCAGCAGTCTGGCTGTGCGCTTCCACCACAGGTCGCTGTTGGTGTAGTCGGCCATGAAGGTATAGGCGGTGCTGATGCCGAGCATCACCACGATGCGTGCGTTGGGATTGGTCTGCATCGAGTCGGCGAGCGCCAGTGCCTGCAGATACGAGTCGGCGCTGAGGTCGAGCCTTCCCATCTGGCGGTAATAGTCGGCCTGGTTGGTCAGCGCGGTGAGTATCTGTTCGCGCTCCTTGTCGGTCTGTCGCAGCAGGGTGATGGCATGGCCGTTGTAGACCTGTGCCGAGTCGGGGCGGCCCAGTATCACGCTGTTGTAGACGCCCTTGCCCAGATACCACTCGGCGCGCAGCTGGTCGGTGGCTTGGTCGTGATGGTCGGCATGGCGGTCGAGATAGGCTCCTATGCGGTCGAGGGTGGCGGTCATCGAGTCTATCTTCATGTCGGTGTAATAAGCCTTGTTGAGGGTGGACAGCCAGAGATAGTAGGTGGTGCTGTCGTCGGCCTCGGCCATCTTCCGGGCGATGGCCTTCATGGCATAGTCGTCGTTGCCGGCGGCGATGGAGTCTTCTATCGCGTGGCGCTGCTGCTGAAACGTGTCGTCGGTATGTCTGCAGTTGCAGGCTGCCAAGAGGAGAGAGGCAGCGATGAGTGATAATAGGTGTATATGTCTTTTCACGTGGTTCATATTCGGCAGATTGAGAGTAAGATGCTACAAGACAGCGACTTGGCGATGGCTCCCGATGGCTCTAAGCGACGGTGCGACGGCTGTCTTAACCATACAAAGTTAGTCATTTATCACAATAGTAAACCTTTTATCCACGATTTTTTTGACCTGCACGGTTATTTTTTCCCTTTTATCCCCGTTTTCGGCCTCTTGTCGGGCTTTTCACCCTTTCAGGGCATAATGCCGGAAAAGGGGGGTTGGCAGGTGTTGCGGTTTTTCGTATATTTGCAGTCACAAGAGTTAATTACAAAAGATGTATGATGTTATCCTATGCAAACACTAACTAATCGGAATATATTTTATCTGAGTTACAAACACGCAAGGACACTATGCTGAATAGTGGGCCTTGCTCTTAAAAAAAACGAATACATAAGGAGTGCAATATGTGGAAACGATGACGTAAGAAAATACTCTCCACGATAATCCTATATTAAATCTCTCCACAGTGTTGTTGACCCATATATGGCTGAGACAGCCACAGGCTTATTTTGTACGAATCTCCAACACGACCACACATTTCTCCCCACATCATTGCACTCCTTATTGTTTGTCACAACCTTATTCTCAACTGCATCTCTATATCGGTCTGCGAGCTGGCGTCTATCTGCTGCAGGCCCGACGATATGTGGTCGCGGTCGAAGTAGTCGGTGGTGGCTGCCTTGAGCGCTATCATCACCCTGCGCGACAGTGTGGCGCGGGCTGTGAGTGCGTAGCGTATGCCGTGGCCGTAGAATGCAGGATTGGCAAACGAGTAGAGCAGTCCGTACTCGTAGCCATAGAGGCGGCTTTCGTAGTCGTCGGTGTCAAAGTAGGAGAGTGTGGCGGAGAGCTGCAGCCAACTGCCGGCGTAGCGTATCTGCTCGGCGGCGCTCCATCCCATGCTGCTCTCGCCCTTGGTGCTGTAGGCCATGCCCATCTGTGTCTTCGAGGTCCATCGTCCGCTCTGTATGCTGAGCGTAGTCTGTGCGCGGTGGGTGGCATAGTCGTCGAGAGCCGTATGGGTGGCATTGTCCTTCTGCCGCAGCTTGATGCGGTAGCGCGTCTGCCATGTGAGCAGCCGACGGCGATACTCTATCTGCACCAGATTGTCAGACGCGTGGGTGGCGAAGGACACGCCGTAGCGGGGCCAGGTGAAGTAGGCATAGTCGGTATAGGCGAGTAGGTTCCAGTGGCGCGCCAGGTGCCAGATGGCAGAGAGGTAGAGTCCGTTCTCATTGCTCACCTGGGTGCCTTCGGCAAACGAGCGGCCCATGAGGGCATGGTAGCGGTAGCTGTAGAAGCGCTGGATGGCTATGAGCGACAGCGACTGGGTGGGGGAGAAGCTGAGGCGGTTGATGGTGGCTATGCCGCCGCCGTCGCCCGTGGCTGTCTCTCCGGAGAAAGCCCACTGGGGTGACAGCCAGCTGTACTCGGCGCCGATATTCCAGAACCTGTCGCCCGTGGGAGCATATCGGCGGTAGAGGGCAGTGGTGTCGGGGCGCAGCAGTCGGTTGTAGCTGTTGTAGACTCCCGTCAGCCCCAGTCGCAGTCCGCCGTGGTGATAAGCCACATTGGCTCCCCATAGCGTCTGGGCGGTGTTGTGGCGTCGGTCTATCTCGCTCTGGGTGCGGTGGTAGCCGCTCTTGAGCAGGGTGGCCACGGTGAGCGAGTCAGAGTTGAGCGTAGCATCGACGAGGCGGTGAGAGGCAAAGAGGGTGGTTTCGATGCGACTGCTCATGTCTATCGTGGCAGCGGCTCCCTGCAGATAGTTGGCTTCCGAGCGCGACGAGTGTCCGCTTATCACGGTACTCTGGCGCCCCAGGCCGTTGAGTGCCGACAGTTTGCCGAAGCTGTAATTGGTGTTCATCACCAGTCCCGACCCTATCCGCAGCCGGTAGCGTCCCACCACCAGTGAGCGCAGCCATCCCCGGTTCTGCAGTTGGATGTAGAAACTGTAATAGTCGTAGCCCATAGAGTTGGGCTGACTGAAGAAGGGTTCGCCCGCGTCCTGCGCGCCCACAAGTCCCACCTTGACATCCTGTCCGTAGTTGAAGGTATATCTCACCCAGTGGCGGTAGGGATAACCCAGATAGCCATGGTCGTCACCGCGCCGTTCGTAGCAGGGCAGTTTGAAGTAGCCCATGGCCTCGTGCTTGCCATATTTCAGGATATTGTCGAGCGAGAACGCTTTCTTGCTGCTCGCCGGTTCACCGAGATAGGCAAAGTATTGCAGGAGTCGCATCCGCCGTTTGTCGGTGATGTCGGCCACCAGCAGCTCGGCCCATGTATGCACCTCGCCCACCTTATCTATATATTCCACCAGCCGCAGATACTCTTCGGGCGTGATAAAGGGCAGCTGTCTGAGTTGCTCGGGAGTAGAGTGATTGAGGTTGATGGGGTTGGCAGCGAGTTCGCACAGCTCGTCGTAGCGCTCGCTGATATCCTCGTTCTCGATGTCTTCTATCAGCCCCGACTGCATCAGATATTCCTCCCAGGGCTGGCGCGACTGGGCAGATATGTGTAGGGTGGCAAGCAGACACAGGGCTGCGATAAGCCATTCTCTTCCGTGTTTCAATAGGCGTGACATCTGTAGTAATGTGGTTTGCAGTAGTTATTATATGTAGAGACTCCATGCGCTGTTCTTCATCTACGGCTGGAGCGGGGAGCGTCGTCGGTTGCCGCATGCCCCTCTGGATGAAGACCGGTCATAGGTTCCCTATGTTTATGTAAGATAATCGCTGTCACAAAGATACTGCTAATTGTTCAGAGAGGAAAACTTATTTGGATAAATTTCAGATAATGTGTAGTCTTGGTTGGCATTTGATGGTAAAAATGGTTATTCCCTCTTAGTTCTATCGCGATTAAACAACTCAGCCATCTGGTTTTGTGTCAGCCATACGGTCTCATTTTCCAGCTTTACATTCCAGCTGCACACTTCCGTCTTCCGAACGGTATATTTCTATCGAATTGCTCATTTAGTCTCAGTTGTGCGTTAGCCCATCCATTGCCTTACAGTCCTCTCTCAGCCCAATCGCCTCTATCGAGGTTGCGGTATCCGATGGCTTCGCTGATGTGCTGCACCTCTACACGTTCTGAGCCATCGAGGTCGGGGCGATGGGCTCGACCGGCTCCACCTTGGAGATGTCCTTGAAGGGTACGGGCGTAATCTTGCATTGGATGTCTATTCGTTCTAAGAAAAGAGGGGCCGCTGATTGTCCCACTTTTTGGCTCGCTCCATGCCATCTAGCACTACGCCTACGATGATTTATCAAGGACATAGGTGAATGGCCATTGTTTATGTTCACGATGTAAAGATAACACTTTTTGTTTAATTAGTCGAGCCTTTTTGATTAGAATTGCTCCATTGTGCATAGACTCTATACATTCCCACATGGGCCAGGTGAATTTCTGATAGACAGAATCTAAGGAATGTATTTCGACGAGGTTGAGTCCGATAACATGTTTTTTGAGGTCTGTATTGCGGTATTGCTTCTTTACGACAGCATAGGCGCGTCCCAGATCCTCAAAAATGTAGGGCGCAACGTCGGCGAAAGGTTCCGATTCAAGACCATCCATAGTGATAATATAACACTCGGGAACCACATCATTATATGTGAACCCCCACCAGTATGCCACTATCTTCGAACAGATAAATAGGTGATGCGGCTTTATTCTTCAAAAAGCAGCAATTTTGTTGATAAAAAAATTGCAAATGCGAAATATTATCATTAACTTTGTTGCATCAAAATACGAGAAGAATGGAAAGTACGGAGATTATAAAGAACGCAGGCCTAAAAATCACTCCGCAACGTAAAGTGGTTTATGAGGTTATGATGGAATTGCGTCATGCTGCCATTGATGAAATAATCAAGTGTGTGCAATCCAAAGATAATGAGATAACCATCTCAACCATCTATCGCATTCTTGATTCGTTTTGCAAGGCTAATCTGTTATCACTTGTGTTCCATCCCGAAGTGGGGAAAAGCTATTATGACATTACCGTGACAGAGCATCACCACATATTCGAGGGAGAGAGCATCTTGGATTATATGGATGAAGAGCTTACGGAATTGATACGACAGTATTTGAAAGAAAAGAATTTTGCATCGGTTGACATTAGCCGAATACAGGTGCAGATAACGATAAATAACCCAAAGTTAAACTCTAAAAAGTAAAAAGTATGAGAAGTATCACGACTTTCGATTTGCAGTATGCACATCGGTTCTATGGCTTCCAAGGCGAAGCCCAGTATCTTCACGGTCACACTGGCACACTGACCATTGAGGTGGAAGATACGGTTGAAGAAGGTGTAAACATGGTGTACCCTTGTAATGAAATCCAAAAGGTGGCATGGAGCCTGTTGAAGAATTTTGACCATGCCTTGGTGCTCCGCGAAGATGACCCTTTGCTTCCTGCCATTCTTGATGTGTATGAAAAGCAAGGCATCAAGAACGGCCATCCGCAAAACAAAATGAAAGGAGAGGCCTTCAAGACAGAATTGGCAACGGCTTACCCCGATGCCCGTCTGGTTGTTACCAAAGAAACCATGACAGTGGAAGGTATGATTAAGATTGTATATGACTTGTTGAAAGACAAACTGAACATCGTTAAAATCACTTTCACAAGCGGTGTGAATGCCGGGTCTGCCGAGTTTACCACAAAGAATAACATCGACCGCTGTCCTCTTTGCGGTGTCGCCCTCAATGCGGATGGAGTATGCCCAAAATGTGGTTATCGGAAAAAATAATCCACGTAAAGCTGCATATAAAATAAAGTAATGATGAAAATATGGGGCTGTGTCGTAATTAAGGTTTACGGCGCAGCCTCGTATTTTACAAGTTAGAAAAATAATTTGAAATTCGGCTAATGGCTTCAACCTTTGTTTCCATAACCACATCGGCATACACCTGTGTTGAATTTATGCTCGTATGTCCGAGCAACTTGCCTACTGTGTACAAGTCACCTCCGGCAGCCAGTGTCAGCACGGCAAATGTGTGACGGCCCGAATGGAAACTGACATTTTTCGTAATCCCTGCATCCGCAGTCATTTTTTTAAGATACCTGTTACATACTCCCAATATAGTCAGTTCAAACACCTTTTGGCTCGGCTTGCATCCGTTTCGCTCAGGTAACCAATGCAAAGCCGATGGGTTTAGAGGGATTATTACCTGTCTGCCTACTATCAGTACTTTTGCGGTCTTGAGGCTTTCAGTATATCTGCACCTTGCGCCTCATCCGAGCTTGTACATTTCCGTCACCGTATCGGAGAGGAGGGCGTGGAGCTTATCCTCAAGGAAAGCATCCACATCAATCTTGCCATGGAGGACAAGAAGAAGGAGGAGGATGACAGGAATAAGGGAAAGGACGGTCATGGACGCAAGAGCGACCATCGTCTGGGACGGAACTTCTACAAGGGTCTTTTCGGAGACTCTATAAATGTCATGCTCGCTGCTGCCGCATATAACCTCAAAAGAGCCATGAGGCTCTTTTTGTGCCTTTTCAAATGGGTCATTAGGAGGCTCATGACAGAGGGACAATGGTCGGTTATCACATATAATGCATTCACATGCGCGCATGTGCGAAGTTTTTAAGGCTCGACTAATTATAGAGAGGCTATCATTCTCGTTTAATTTGTAAATTTTACTGTTTTATAGTGATTATTCTTTATCCTTGCTAAGGGAAGCATCGTGGCATCACAAAGTTTTTTTGGGGGGAGGCTGTCCGAAAACCTATTAGGATAGTGAACAGCTGATAATGGTTACTATTCATTATGCTTGTTATATTTGTTTTAACTTTGTATATTCTTGAAAATCAATCATTTTGCTTATATTTATAGTATATAATTCACTAAAATATGGCATATAAAAAAGGTCAAGATAGACGTCAGAGGGTTCTTTTCCCAGATTGCATTGACGAGTATGTAGAGTCAGACGCCCCGGTTCGCTTGTTTGATGCTTTCGTTGACAGCCTCAAAATGGATGAACTTGAATTTATTCGCAGTACTCCGGCTGAGACTGGCACTCCTGGATATGATCCTCGCGATCTGCTCAAACTCTATATTTATGATTACTTCTATCAGGTACGTTCCTCTCGTAAACTAGCCCGTGAATGCAAGTGTAACGTAGAGGTTATGTGGCTGCTTAACAAGCTGACTCCCGACTTTCGTACAATCTCTGATTTCCGCAAGGATAACAAAAAGGCTATAACTAAAGTATATAAGGAGTTCAACAAGTTCTACATGGGACTGAAGCTCTTCTCCAAGTCATATATCTCCATTGACGGAAACAAGTTCAAGGCTGTAAATGCCAAGGACAACAACCTAACTCTTAACAAACTCGATGATCGAATCAAGCGTCTTGATGAGCATATTTCAATCTACATGGAAGAGCTTGATGCATACGACCATGAAGAAGGGCGCAAGCTCTCAAAAGACGAGTTGCAACGTAAACTCGATGTTTGTAAGGAGCGCAAGGAACGTTATGAGGGCTATTGTGATACTCTTGAAAAGAGTGGCGAAAGTCAGATTTCCCTAACCGACCCAGGCTCCCGACTAATGAAAGCTAACGAAGGCTTTTGTGTCGGCTATAATGTGCAGACCGCCGTTGATGCAGGAAGCCACATGATAGCCGGCTTTCAAGTAACAGACAGTCCTACCGACTATGGTCTAATTACAAGCGTTGCATCAGAGGTGAAAGCCGATTATGGCGTAGAGGTTCTTGAAACTACAGCAGATAAGGGATATGAATGTCCTGAGGATCATGCTGATGCATTGGCTAATGGTATTATACCAAATGTTATACAGCGTGATGGCGGATGCACAGAGCAAGTTCAGTTTAACTACAATGAGGCGACTATAACTGACGCACAGAAGGCAAGCACAAAGCCCGAAGATATGAAGGCTTGCCTTGAAGCAGGTGTTATCCCAGATACATACAAGGATATCCTAACCGATATCCATATCGCAGAAATCAAGGAATACTCATCTGATGTGGCTGATTCTGCAGTACTTCAGATGACACCAGAACAAATGCGTGCTAAGGCTCTTGAGGGATACTTTGTAAGGGATGCCGAACGTAACCTTGCCTATTGTCCTCAAGGGGAAATACTGAGACAGAAGTCAACCAAGAGAAACGGCATGATACGATACTGCAACAAGCTCGCTTGCAAGAAATGCAAGTGTAAGTGTACCGTACAGAAATTCAAGGAGGCTGACTTTGGTAAGGATACCTTGATTAGAACAACCAAAGCAAAGCGTAAGCAACTTAAAGATGAGAACGATGACAAACCGAAACCTCCAAGAACGAAGGTTATAAAGAAAGTTGTTTGTTACATTTTGCATCTCGATCAGAACAAGATGGATAATCGTAAGTGTCTCTCCGAACATCCTTTTGGAACCATGAAGCGGGCACTTGGACAATACTATTTTTTACTGAAAGGCAAACTGAAAGTAATGGCTGAGATGGGTCTATTCTGCCTATCTTACAACCTTCGTCGTGCCATATCCCTCAAAGGGGTGCCAGCACTTATAGCATCTCTTATATAAAGACTATTACCATCGAAAAACACGCATAATTATTACTCATATCGGCTTTTCTTGGCCCTTATGACAATTTGTTTAACATAAACTGAAATTTTAATATGAAAACTTGTATGCCCTTAGATGGGTTTAGGTGAAGTTGCGATAGCGACTCTGCCCTCTGTGATATTCCCCAAACTAATGTTTTCGGACGGACTGGGGGGACGCACGTTCGTGAGGTCCTTAAGGTTCAGCTGACTACCTCTCCGCCCAATCGCCACGGTCGAGGTTGCGGTAGCCTATAGCCTCGGCGAGGTGGTGTTGCTGCACGCTGTCGCTGGCGTCAAGGTCGGCGATGGTGCGCGCCACCTTCAGTATGCGACTGTAGGCGCGTGCAGACAGTGAGAAGCGCTCCATCGCCATGCGTAGGAGGTCCATCCCGGTGTTGTCGGGTTCGGCGTATTGGTGAATCATGCGCTCCGTCATCTGCGCGTTGCAGTGTATGCCTTTGTGTGTGCGATATCGCTCCGCCTGTATGTCGCGTGCCTTGATGACGCGCTGGCGTATGGTGGCACTCGCCTCGCCTGGCGCCGCCTTTGATATGTCTTTGAACGGCACGGGGCTTATCTCGCACTGTATGTCTATGCGGTCTAAGAAAATGCAGACCGCATATTTTATGCTACTTTGATATTGTATCGGATAATTTATCAGCATTTATTGGAAATGCAATAGCATTATGTGAATATGAAATACGTTTAATACTATATGGCTGCTCTAATCCTGGGCAGTATTCGTTGATTTGCCGATTACTGAAAATCTTAATGTCATTGATGATGTTTTTGCTATTCCAGCGTTCAGGCATCAATGTCTTCTCATTATAGAAAATAATTGTGAAGGTTTTGCCAGGTTCCAAGTATTTGACAAAGCAGTATTTCGGCGCAGAAGGATGCCACCAATCCCCTATCATATTGGGGTCGGCACCGATGTCAAAAATAGAGAAGTCTCCTCTGCGCTTCATCAAATATCGTCTAATGGCCTTTCTATGGTCACGCCCATAGTCATTGTTGTCAAGCCATATCCACAAAACCTCATTGTCAGTGTTATCAATTGTAGCTATCAATTGAAGCGTTCTGCAGCTGTCGTTAGTTACTACCACTGTATCTATCTTCAGGTTATATGCCAATGCTGATTGTGAGGTTGTCAGTACAAGCAGCAACAATATTTTTATCGTTCTCATTGTGGTCATGAAATCCTTTTATGTTTTGTAGAGAATATCATAGAGACAATACTATTTTTATTCTCTGCCCCGTCGCCACGGTCAAGACTACGGTAACAAATAGCCTCGCCCACTAATTTATATAATTCGATTAAATCATAATAATTACTTTGCTTTTCTTTTGAAATTCTTGCATGTTTGTGCGTATGATGGTGGGGTGTTTTGAGGAACTCCCATACTCTTAAAGGCTCCACAATGAGCAATTCCATCATTTCTATTAAGCCATGAGAGATTAGTGGTACAATCGAAACAACTCCTTTCAGAAGAATCTTGTGAACTTTCTTGTTCGTCTAATATATGTTGCCGTTGTTCACATTTGGTTTGCTGTCTTCTCAAGTATTCTTTTTGTTTTTGTTCTTCTTTGCGCCTACGTATTAATGTAGCTTGCCTTTCATCTTCCTCTTCATTTTTTATTCGCAGTTCTTTCTCATCAGGTTTGCAAATTCGATATTGTCTATCATTGTTCTTTAGAGTAAGTGGAGACGAAGCATCTTTCTTCCTAACGCCACAGCAGTTATTACTTATTGGGCAAATATCACATTCTGATACTTCAACTACTCTAACTTTCTTGTTTGCCTTGGCATATCTCTCTTCAATACTGTTAAAGTAAGTCTCATTATTTATCCATTTTCTATCGTCTTCTGTTGTAAGAAGAAAATCTTCTAAAGACTCAAGGGTTTGGTTAGACAAATTAATTTCGAGACATGTAAGATTATTATAATCAATAACTTGTTTGTGCTTAACTTTATCTTTAAATGTAAACTCTATCATGAATTGCTTACCTTCCGATGTCGTTGCTATTACATCAGGTTGTTTATC
Organism: Prevotella sp. P5-64; assembly: GCF_002251285.1. Taxonomy (NCBI): domain Bacteria; kingdom Pseudomonadati; phylum Bacteroidota; class Bacteroidia; order Bacteroidales; family Prevotellaceae; genus Prevotella; species Prevotella sp. P5-64. The sequence continues at coordinate 383 of NZ_NPJK01000076.1, read as the reverse complement.
CTCCCTTTCGTAACTACTATCAATCTTGACACTAACAAATTCTATATGTTTGGGATGGAAGATATCATAATCCTAAAATCCGCAACTATCATCCAATACACGATTAAGGGTAGATTTATGAGTCGTTAGTAGCAGCTTTCAGTAAAAAGCAACAGCACAACATCAATATGTAGCCACCATCCCCTTACCCCACGATGCGACTTGAGGTAATACGCAGATTCAAACCGGAAAGAAAGGATTCTTATCCGAATTCTGTTTTGAAGGGTTTTGCATAAGCTCGGTTCTCTGTGTAGATATTCAGCACGTATTGCCTTGCAGTCATGATCCACTTGGCAGGTACGGAGATGAATCTGAAGACAAAAGCCTTTATGCGACTCGTTTTC